>JBPXJX010000521.1:0-1837 GCA_051715525.1 Bacteroidales bacterium | reverse complement strand
ACGCTCTTCCGATCTATAATCAAAAATACAAACAATTTTTAGCCAATCTAAATAAATTGCTAATTATTTCAATTTGGCTAAGCGTAACATTTCTTATTATTACGTTTTAAAGCTATAGGAGCATATCCTAGCAAATTTTTTAATACTTTATTTTATAATAAAACCTAATATTTAAGCTGATGTAAATCATCCTAATAAAAAATGCCGTAGCAATTAAAACGTTTAAATTTGAAAAATATTCGATTACTCATTTGATGATATCATTGACCATATCGTAATTTAAAAAATATTGTATGAATTGGAATAGTCTTAAAACCAAAATGCTGGTTAGCATTCTAGGGTTAACCCTTCTTATTTATGCCATTACTATAGTTGTAATAACCATTTCGAATAGGAAAAACGCAATTCAGTTTGCTTCGGAATTAAGTATTACCAAGTCATTAGAGACATCATCTAAGGTTAATATTTATTTTCAAAAACCAGTAGAATCAGCAAGAAACCTGGTTAATAGTTTTAACTCGTTGAAAAGGTTAGATAATAAGAATAGGGAGTTTTATAATGAAATACTTAAAGAAACCCTTGAAAAAAACAGCAATTTTCTTGCAGTATGGACAATGTGGGAGGATAATGCGCTAGATGGGAATGATCAAAAGTTTAGAGGAGTTTATCCTTATGACGAGTCTGGAAGATTTGATCTCACCTACTACAAAGATAAAGGTATGACGCAAATAGAACAGGGTAAACTATCGATGTACGATGAAGATTTTTACACTATTGCAACAAGAACTCAAAAGGAAGTTATAAACGAACTTTACTACTATTCGTATATAAATGATGATAAAAACCAGTTTTTTGAGACAAGTATAGTAATTCCAGTAGTCGTAAGTGGAAAATCTGTTGGAGTTATGGCTATTGATATCGACCTAAAAGAGTTATCAAAAATAATTGGCGAAATCAAATTATATCAATCAGGTTTTGGTATCCTTGTTTCGAATGAGGGCTTAATTGCAGCCTATGGTGATGAGAAAGTTATTAGCAAAAAGTTTGCAGAGAATTTTGATTTTGTTAGCAACGAAATGCTTGCTGCCATTAAGAAAGGAGAGTTGAAGACTTTTACTGCCTATTCAAAAAAAATGGGTGAAGATTTGTTTACCTGCATTACCCCTATAAGGGTTGGTACATCCGAAACACCTTGGTCGTTATGTGTTGTTGTGCCAAGAAACGAAACATTAAGCGAAGCAAATGCTTTGCTAATGAAAGCACTTAGTGTTGGGGTAATTGGTATCCTTATTTTATCAGTACTAATTTACTTCTTAGCCGATAATTTTATTAAACCAATTTTTAAAGCCGTTGCTTTAGCAAAACAAATTGCTAGCGGTGATTTAACCTCAAAGGTTGAGGTTGATAGAAAAGATGAACTTGGTATTTTGCAAGATTCATTGAATACAATGCAGTCAAAACTCGTTGAACTCGTTAATGAGATGCAAACTGCAAGTAGTAATATTGCGGGAGCAAGTCAGCAAATTAACTCAACTGCGCAGCAGCTATCTTCTGGCGCAAATCAGCTAGCTTCGTCAACAGAAGAGGTTTCTTCAACCATGGAGGAGATGGTTTCGAATATTGAACAAAACTCCCATAATGCTGAGCAAACCGATAAAATTGCTATTATAGTAGCTCAAGATGCTGTAAGAGTAAGAAAAGCTTCTGAGGAGAGCATGGTTTCAATTAAATACATTGCCGATAAGATTAAAATTATTAACGACATTGCTTTTCAAACTAATATTCTAGCATTGAATGCTGCTGTTGAGGCTGCTCGTGCAGGTGAACACGGAAGGGA
>JBPXJX010000520.1:0-16027 GCA_051715525.1 Bacteroidales bacterium | reverse complement strand
TCTGCAAATCCAATAAAAATGATGCTTCGTTTAATCTTTTTATGCTTTGACGAAAGTTTCTGAGCAAGTTCAAGCATTGCTGCAACTCCCGAGGCGTTATCATCTGCTCCGTTGTGAACGGCAGTGGTATCGGGCTTTCGGCTCGATGAACCTTTGCCACCCATTCCAAGATGATCAAAGTGGGCTCCAATAACAATATATTCTTTTTTTAGGTTAAGATCGCTACCTTCCAATTTGGCAATTACGTTTTGAGTTTTTTGTGTATTATTTATAACTTCAGTTTTTGCAACAACCTGTGTATTTAGCTCTATTGAAAATGGATGGCGTTCTTTATTGATTTGCTTTTCAAGGTCATTAATATTCGCTTTGCCATTAAGAATTGCATTAGCTACATCGCGCTTAACATGTATTACTGGGATTCCTTGATCAAAATCTCGTTCCGACATTCCTTGTAACTTATCTTTAGGGTCAAAGTTGTTTCCCGAAACAAGTATAACTCCTTTAGCACCCATATCTTTAGCTATAAGTGCTTTGGTTCTATCTGATGATTGGCTGATGAATACGCTATTTAAGCTGTCGGGTTCGGGATCGCCTCGTAGAATTAACGCCCATTTGTTATTTACATCAACCGCTTGATAATCATTCCATAGTATTTTATCATTATTAAACTTAAAGCCAAATCCAACAAAAACAACCTGAGCATCAAGTAAACCTGTTGTAGAGAATGGGAGGGTTGTAAAGTTTTCGTTATACTTCTGTTCTGTTCCATTTACCATGAGGCTGTTGTTTGAACCTGGTTTTTGTTCAAGAATGATATCCATGAACTGATACCCATTTTCGCCCATAAGCTTAAGACCATAATGCTCAAACTGGTCGCGGATAAATTTTGCTGATACTTTATCGTAAGGAGTACCAGGTAATCGCCCTTTAAGGCTATCGGAGGCAAGAAAGTCGATGTATTGAAATAAATCATTTTTATTAATTTCATTTTTCGTTTTTTTGATGTTTTGGCATGATGCCATCATCGAAAACGAAAGAAGTATCCAAATATAAATTAATTGCTTCATCCTTGAATTCTTTTAGAGTTTTACTATTTACAAACCTACATTTATTTTGCAATTATGACAAATCAGTTTTATTGATATATATTAGCAATTACGCTAATCTTTTTTTTAAAAGTATAAAAAACTACTACTTTTACGGCTCTTTACAATAAAAAATGGAACATAAAATATCTGAACGTAAGGTTTTAATCTTTACTGCTGTTTTAATACTAGTTGCTGGGTTAATTAGGGTTGCCAATTATCCAATCGGTTTTGTACTATTCTATCTTGCTTTTCTTCCATACATAGTTTATCGATTGAATTACTACAATAAGATAAGAGGCAAGGAGAAATCATCAATAGATAGCTACAGGTTTATTATTTTAATAACTATGGTCGTTTCAATGATATTAAATTTTATTGGACTACAGGAGGTTGAATTCTTTTTGGTTTTTCTTATTATGATTGATTTTCTTCTTGTTATAAACAAGAAGGGTTAGCTAATTTTTACCCCTAAGAAGCTCATATCATCAACTTGAATATTATCGCCTTTCCAGTTTCTGAAAGTACTATTTAGAATTGTATGCTGCTCCTGCATTGGTTTTGTTGCAATATCGCATAGTAATTTGCGAAGCTCCTGATACCGAAATTTCTTTTGGTATAGCCCACCGAACTGATCGGCAAAGCCATCTGTAAAAAGGTAAACTATATCGCCTTCCATTAGCTGTATACCATGAGTAACAAAGTTTGATTCTTCAAAAATATAGCCAATGGGTTGTTTATTTGGTTTTACCTGATAAAGACTGAATTGGTTGTTGTTATGAACAATATGTGATGTAGGTTGTGGCTTACTGTTTGCTCTTAGTATATGAAGAGGAAGATTAGCCCCAGAAAAATTAATCTCTTTGGTTTCGGGGTTGTAAAGGCATAGCCCAATATCCATTCCATCGAATATTTCCGAACCCTCACTTTGATCGATCGAATTCTTAAACAATATGTTCATCTCGTTTAATATTTCGCCAGGGTTGGTGAGGTTAAACTCATTTACAAGGCTATTAAGCCCATATGTTCCAATGATACTCATAAATGCTCCAGGAACACCATGACCCGTACAATCGGCAACTGCGAATAGAACCTGATTATTTTTACTCTTTACCCAAAAGAAGTCGCCACTTACAATATCTTTGGGAACAAATAGTATAAACGATTCTGAAAAAAATTTTTCAAGCCTAACCGATGTTTTAAAAATGGCACGTTGAATTCGCCTAGCGTAGTTTAAGCTGTCAGTAATATCCTTGTTCCTTTTTTCAACTATTAGTTTTTGATTCTCAATCTCGGTCTTTTGTAATGATAAATTGATATTTGCCTTCTTTTTCGTTTTATAACCGCTGTATGCAAGAATAAGTAATCCAACAGTTAGTACAATGGTTATGAATGGAAGAGATTTATTAATGATAGGTAGTTCACCACTAAAGGCAAAAAGCGTATTAGAATTAAGAATTAATAGGAGCAATAGTAAAGCCCTACAGAGATTGACTGAAGGTAACATTAAATAAAGGTTTGTTGTTTTAGCTTAAAAGCAAAAGTATAATAATAGTTTAAATATCAATTGGAATAGGTAAGTATAACGAATAATAAATTATATTTCATTGTAATATAATGCATTACAAGTTATAGTTTTGAAAATATAGAATTTTCAATTAACTATTCTGCTGTTTCAGCAAGGCATAAAAAGTGCCTTAAAGTACTTATAAGCAGTTCTGGTTTTATGGGTTTTGAAAGGTAATCGTCGCAGCCAGCATTTTTTCCTTTAATTATATCCTCAGCCATTGCATATGCTGTTTGAGCAATAATTGGTATGGATGGTTTCATCTGTTTGATTATACTTGTTGCTTGGTAGCCATTCATTTCGGGCATTTTTATATCCATCAAAATAAGCGAAATATCAGGTTGTGTTTTCACAAGATTCACAGCCTGTAGTCCATCCTTTGCTCTTATTATTTTGACTTTTGTTTGATTCAATACTTCTTGAAGGAAAATGAAGTTATTATCCTCGTCTTCGGCTATAAGTATTGTTTTTCCTTCAAAACTCTCATTTGAAGTATTCTCAATTCGTTGCTCTATTATTTTTGTGCTTCTATCAGGAATTATTAAAGGGAGTGAAAAGAAGAAAGTGGAACCCTTGCTTTTTTCCGATTCTGCCCAAATTCGACCACCCATCATCTCAACTAATTTCTTTGAAATGGTAAGCCCAAGGCCAGTCCCTCCAAATTGTCGGGTTGTTGTGTCGTCGGCCTGTCTGAAACGTTCAAAAATTAGTGGTATTTTTTCATCGCTAAGCCCAATACCCGTATCGCTAACATAGAATAGTATGGTTGCGTTGTTTGGAATTAAGTATCCAAATTCAATTATCCCCTCGAATGTAAACTTTAATGAGTTATTGAGAAGGTTTGTCAGAATTTGTTTCAACCTCAGAGGGTCACATAAAAAACAGAAGTTGATATCGTTAATTGCTTCATTTTTTGTAAAAAGGATATGCTCCTTTTTATTTCGTTTCTTCTCGTTATTGATGTATTCTAGTATTTCGTTAAACATCATGTTAACGTAGGTAACCGATTTGTTGATTTTTAGTTGCCCTGCTTCTATTTTGGCTATATCAATTATATCATCAATTAAAGCGAGGAGTGATTTGCCGCTATTGGTGATATATTGAGCGTAAATATCTTTTTTATCCTGTGATACTGTTTTACGTGTTATTAGCTCCGAGAAACCTATTATAGCGTTCATAGGAGTTCTTATCTCATGGCTCATATTTGCAAGAAATGACGACTTGAGTTTATCAGACTCTTCGGCTTTTTCTTTGGCCATTTGCAAATTTAATTCAATCTCTTTATGCTTAATGCTTACAGAAATTTGAATTGATATAAATTCTAATATTTCTAGGTCTTCTTCGTTATATGCATCTTCGGATTGATAGCTTTGAATACCGATTAAACCGTAAACCTCATTGTTATGAAAAAGAGGAGCAGCCATCCAGCATTTAGCTGGTTCCCCAATGATTTCGATTAGCCCCTTTTCGATCAACTCACTTATCTGAGGTTTAGTAAGAAGAGTAGGCTTTCTTAATGAAATTACATAGTTACAAAGGGTTTTTCCGAAAGGGAAACGAGTAAAATCATCCTTAGCATCAACCATATAGGTGATTTGAAGCTTTTGCATGAATTTATCGTATTGAACAACAAAAAAGTTATCGGCATCGAGTACCTTATTCAATTCGTTTTGAATTGACTTATAATATTGTTGTAAATCTTTAATTTGAATTTCTGATTTAGCAAGGTTTGATAGTATTTTTTTAACCTTACCATGCCTTTTACTTTTGGTTTTGTCTTTTAGCAATGCTATTACAAATTGTCGATCCTTTATTATAATTTGCTTAAAAGTAAACTGAATACAAATTCTGTTATTTGAAGGAGTTGTGTGCCAAAGTTCATACACTCCTATGTTAATAAGACTATTAAAGCTAGTTTCTGGATCAGTAATATTGAAAAGGTTAATGAATATGCTATTTCGGGGGGTCAGCTCTATATCTAATAGTTTTTTTGTTAAATAGGTTATTGAAACTATTCGTCCTTTAATGTCCAAGATCATTCCTAATCCTGGAAAACTCTCGAAAATAGTTTGATCTATTACAATACCATTCAATTCGCTAGCATTCGAAGTATTCGCTGTTTCCATAGCAATAACCTTTACAGTAAATGTAAGAATTTTTTTAGTTTGCAATAAAATCTGTCCATTTATTTGCGTTCTCTCATTGTTACTATTTTTGTACCATCAGTTAAATAGAATTCTCCTATTGTATCGAGAGTTAAGCAGCTGTGGGCTGGTATAATTGCTAATAGTTGGCCAACCTGAAGGTTGAAGTTTGAATCATTTTTAGTAGCGATTACACCATGTTCTTGGCTTAAACTTTTTACGAATAAATCTTTCAACGGCATGCCCCATTTATTATCAGCAAAATGACTCACAGAACCAAATGATTTAGTACCATCAGCAAGAGTTATGGAATCTTTTGAAAGGTTTACTGCACCTGCATGGATTATGGCTTCGCCTCGTTCAGGGTAAACATCAACAATAGGGCAAATCAATGCTATAGCGATGCTCTCAATTTTGCATGAACCGATTGTAGCTTGCATAAGATCATAAAAAACAAAATTTCCGGGTCGAATCTCGTTTATTCCCCAAAAATTATCGGAAACAGAGCAAGAGGGAGTATCGCCATATGAAACAATGATATCAGGGTAGTTCTCTTTCCAGAAGTTTTTAATTTGTGATAAGTTTTTTAAAGCTTTTTGGTGTATTAGCTCAACCTCCTTTGCTGATTTTGCGCTATAGGTATGCCCTGCATGGGTTAGAAAACCTTTGAAAACAAGATTATTGTTTTGTTCAATTCTATTGATAATCAGTGCAATTTCTCGATTATTTTCAATATTAATACCTGAGCGATTATGCCCACAATTCAGTTCGATGAAAATACCAACTTTACCCTGCAAATCACCTTCAATAAAGGAGTTAAAATTTTTATATGATGAGGTTGTAATGTTGATATTCACAGTTTTAATAAGCTCATTGATTATGCCTAAGTCGAATATTGAAACAGGAAAGGCAACTGTTATATCATTCCACCCAGCCGATGCAAAGTATTTTGCCATTTGGTAAGAAGATACAGTACAGCTGTCGACTCCAAAATTTTTATACCATTCACCAATTTCAATACTTTGATGAGTTTTAAAATGAGGTCTTAATTTTAAATTATTTTGTTTTGCCTTTAATACCATTCTTTCGATATTCTTGAGGCATATCGTTTTTTCAACCAGAAGGTAAGGGTACTTTGCCATTTAATAAGATTTTAAAAAAATAAAACCCTGAACATGTCAGGGTGTAAAATAAATACAAAATTACTAGATATAGCTTTTATAGTTCCAAGTGTTTACCATAAATAAGTTGAGATGTTAATCGTGCTTGGGTATGCTTATTTAAGGTGATTAAAACCTCATCTTCTTTTATCTCAATTATAGGTTTATCAATATTTAACCACATAATTCGTGAGAAGGCTTTTGATCGTTCAAATATAATACGATGCTCTTGCTCTTGAACAATTCGATAACCCTCCTTATTAACCATCGTTTCTTTAAGTTTTTGTAAATTTACTTTGTCAGCAGGAGCTACATGAATTGTAGATGTTTTAAAGGATACAACTGTGGTAATTGATATGATAAATGGCAAAATTATTGTCAAAGGTGAGAATTCAACGTACATTTCAATGTATTTATCGATTAGAGAGAATCCTCCAATAATTAGAAGTAGTGCGAAAAATAACGCAAAAAATATTAGCAATATCAGGAAAAAGAAAATGAAAACTTTTAATTTTCCTTTAGGTCTAACTTTTACGGATTTTACTTTTAATGCCATTGTTGTAGTTTTTTTAGCAATTTAAGAAAACAGCACTAAACAAATCAATAAAATAAGAGTAAATCGTTAAGTATTAATGAATGATATGAATTAATGTATTGAATAATAATGCAATATAGTCTCAAATACTATTCTTTAAAGATAGAAACTTTCTGTTCGCCTTTGGAATTTGCAAAAGCTCTAAACATTCCAGCTGTATTCATGGTAAGTATTATGTTACCATATTTATCAACAGCAATTATTCCACCTTTACCATCTGCTTTAACCAGTTTGTCGTTTACTACTAGATTTGCAGCTTCGGCAATTGACATTCCCTTATATTCAACCAAGGCAGAAATATCGTGTGATACGGTATAACGGATAAAGAACTCGCCATGGCCAGTGGCCGATACTGCACAGGAGTTGTTGTTTGCATAAGTTCCACCTCCAATAATTGGAACATCACCAACTCTACCGTACTTTTTGTTAGTCATTCCACCTGTTGATGTTCCTGCAGCGAGGTTACCCATTTTATCAAGAGCAACACAGCCGACTGTCCCCATCTTTTTATCCTTAATACTTTTTTTTGCTAGTGCTTTTTGTAATGAATTCCAACTTTTCTCTGTGAAAAAATAGCTGCTATCAACGATCTCTGCCCCTTGCGATTTGGCAAAAAGAGATGCACCTTTACCTACCATTAATACATGCTCCGATTTATCCATTACTAAACGAGCCGCGCTAATAGGGTTTTTAATATCACCAACACCAGCAACAGCACCTGCTCTAAGACCATTTCCATCCATAATGGCTGCGTCGAGCTCGTTTTTGCCATCGTGAGTGAATACGGAACCTTTTCCAGCATTAAAAAGAGGGCAATCCTCAAGATAACGAACTACCTGCTCAACAGCATCAAGGCTGGTTCCTCCATTTGAAAGAATCTTTTTCCCGATTTCAAGGGCATTGTTAAGTTCCTTAAGATATGCTTCTTGTTGTTCTTTGGTATAATCTTCGGGTAAAATGTTGCCAGCACCTCCATGAAGTGCTATAGCCCATTCGAGTTTAGACTTTTGCTTGTTAGATTGATCGGTGCAGCTGACGATAAGAAGTAGCAGTGATAGAATTAAAATTTTTGTTTTCATGTTGTGGTATTGATTTTAGCAAATGTACAAATTAATCGTAAGACGATAAACGAATTGTGTATTGGTCGACCATATACCATTGTCCATTAGCCATCGACTATGTACATTTAGTTTTTTTTAGGTAAATTTGCCTTTAAATTATTACTTATGAAGTTACGAATTCATTTTATAATCAGATACTTCCTTTTTTGGCTAGTATTCTTTCTTTTTGCACGAATTCTTTTTATGCTATACTCTTATAGCCATACCTCACAGATTTTAACTAGCGATTGGTGGAATATTCTAATTAGAGGAGCATGGATGGATGTTTCGCTTATAGGGTATATTCTTTTGCTATCAGGATTGGTATTTGCCCTTTTATCATTCTCTAAAGATATTTGGATAAGAGGTTTCTTTAAGTATTATACAATTATTTTGCTCGTAATATTCTCATTCATTATCATTCCCGATCTTGAACTTTATCAGAATTGGGGATTTAGAATTGATGCAACTCCACTATTCTTTCTTAAAACTCCAGGAGAGGCTTTCGCTTCAACACCAGTATTTAAAACTATTTTACTATTCATTTTAACAGGAGTTGTAATAGTGTCATTTTATATTTTTTATAAAAGATGGGTTGCCAATAAAAGTTCGATTTTTGAAAAGGGCAAATGGTGGTATATACCCAGCTTTGTTTTCTTTTCAGCTTTGATGATTATTCCCATCAGAGGCAACTTCGGAATTGCACCGATGAATCCTGGAAAGGTATATTATAGTCAGAATATGTATTGCAACCATGCTGCGCTAAATCCAGTATGGAATATGATGTATTCCCTTTCCAAATCGAGCTCAATGTACAAGAGGTATCCCGACTATATTGATAAAGCTAAGGCTAATAGTATATCACCAACATTAATGGTCAATAATGGTGAAACCAAGCCGGTACTAAAGAATAATCGGCCCAATGTAGTATTAATTCTACTCGAAAGCTTTAACTCCAAAAACATCGAAACTTTAGGTGGCTTAAAAGATGTTACACCTAACTTTAATACCCTAAGCAAACAAGGAATTCTGTTTAGTAAATTATATGCAAGCGGTGATAGAAGCGATAAAGGTATTGTTGCTGTTATTAGTGGTTTTCCGGCTCAACCAACCAAGTCGGTAATTAAATACCCCCTAAAGTCGCAAAAATTGCCAACAATAAGCGGTGTTTTTGATAGTTTGGGGTATAGTACCTCCTTTTATTACGGCGGAAATCCAGATTTTGCGAATATTCGATCCTATTTATACTCATCGAAATTTAGAAGGCTAGTTACACAAGACGATTTTCCAATTTCTACCCAAAACTCAAAATGGGGTGCTCACGATGAGTTTGTTTTTGAAAGATTAATAGCTGATTGTGACTCGGCAAAAGCTCCTTTTTTTAAAATGATTTTTACACTTACCAGTCACGAACCATTCGAAATCCCGGCAAAACCTAAATTTAAAGGTGATGAGGATGAAACAAAGTATATCAATTCAATATACTATACCGATAGCTGTATTGGGAGCTTCATAAATAAGGCTAAAACAAAGGAGTGGTATAAGAATACCCTATTTATTCTTATTGCCGATCATGGGCATTATTATCCCGGAAAGGATTTATATTATGTTCCAAGGAAATTTGCTATACCAATGCTTTGGTTTGGAGAGGTTTTAAATGTTAATTCGTTAATTGTTAGCAAAACGGGCTCGCAAGTAGATTTGGCATCAACGCTTTTATCACAACTTGGGGTAAAAACACATCAATTTAAATTTTCTAAAAATTTACTCTCCGACGGAGTTAAGCCTTTTGCTTACTATGTATTTAATGATGGAATGGGGTTTGTTACCGATAGCTCAGCCGTTGTTTTCGACCATACTAGCAAAAAGTTTATCCTTAAAGAAGGTATAAATGTTGATAAAACTTCGGATGAGGCTTTTTCATTTTTAGAATTTTACCAAGATTACTTTTTGAGTTTGTAGGTTAATTGATCGATTATGGAGTGTAAAAAAGAATCGAATGCTAAGTATTGTAATTGTACATACCCTTGTAGTAAACATGGTATTTGTTGCGATTGTTTAGCATATCATAGGAAAAATGGAGAATTGCCTGCTTGTTACTTTCCGAATGATATTGAAAAGGGATACGATAGGTCTGTTGATAATTTTATTCGAATTGTAAAGGAAAGAGGTACAAACTATTTGCGATAGAACTTTTGATATTCTAGTAATTACCTGAATAAATCAACGTTTTTCAGTTTTAATTACTAGTACGAAATTCAATTTTGGGTATTATATTTGTTGAACTCAAATTTAAACTAACAACTAAACAATTATAATCATGAGAAAATTAGGTCTATTATTAGTATTAATTTCTTTTTTTGCATTTTCTTCAAATGCGCAAGCTCCACTTTCTAAAGGAAGTAAACAGCTAAATGCAGGTGTTGGATTCTCTGGATGGGGTGTTCCAATTTATGCAGGAATGGATTTTGGTGTTCATGAAAGCATTACAGTTGGATTTGAAGCCTCTTTTAGAACTTATAAACAAAGCTATGGACCTGTAAACTATAGTAGCACAATATTTGGCTTTTCAGGTAATGGTAACTACCATTTTAATTCATTACTCCAGATACCAAGCGAATGGGATGTTTATGCAGGTTTAAACCTTGGATATTATATTTGGAATGTTAAATCTGACTACCCAGGCGACGGTGCTTCAGGTCTTGGTTTAGGTGCTCAAGTTGGCGCTCGTTATTTCTTTAAGAATAATTTTGGCGTAAATCTTGAGTTTGGTGGTGGTAATGCATTTTCAGGAGGTAAATTCGGCATTACTTATATTTTCTAAAGATTTTAATACAAATAAGAAATCCTTACCGGTTTGGTAAGGATTTTTTATTTTATTTATCAACTGTTAAACTTTTTTTAGTTTCAAATCGCGATAGATACCGTTTCTTAGCTTCCTCCGGATTTGCCCCAACTTCGATATAAATAACCGTTCTTAAGTTAATTACAACTGCTTGCAACTTAGATAAATCAGGAGCTTTTGTTGTGGTTTGTTTCTTTTCATACATAAATTTCTCTTCTAGTTTTTTATACACAATTATTTATAAAGGTAGCTCCAATAATTGGTTATTTCATGTTGTAAGTGTAATAATAACTTAAAATAAATCAATTAATTATGAAATGTTATGATAATGTCAATAATAAAGCCTACATTGCGCCCATAATTTAAATTCACATTATGAACACAGGAACAGTAAAATTTTTTAATGACGAAAAAGGTTTTGGATTCATTAAAGACTCAAATTCTTCAAACGAGTATTTCGTACATTCATCTGGACTAAAAGATAGTATTAGAGAGAATGATGAAGTTACATTTGATTTGCAAGAGGGTAGAAAAGGATTAAATGCAGTAAATGTTAAACTAGCATAGTCGAATCGACAAAATCATTTAAAATTTTAAATCCCGCCATTGGCGGGATTTTTTTGCTTTATAAAACTACTTTATCTCTTTCAAAATAAAGTAGACCACATTCTTAACCCCTTCGTCGAAGCTGGCACAACCCATTCTAGCATCCAGATTGTATTGTGGTATCAAGGTGAAATTATCCAAATGAAACTCTAATTTCAATTTTTTTGATGTACCCATCACATCAGGCGATAGCTTACCGCTGCTGATCAATGTTGTAAATGTTATTTTATCTAGATTTTCCTTAATAGAGCTATCATTTCTTCGAACTTCTAACGCTGTGCAATGCGTCTTTAGGACTAGTTTCTTTTGGTCTTTTTTCTTTACATAAATTGTTAAACCATATGTTTCAATGGTGGTAGTTGACATTGGCTTAATTCCTGCACACGAGGTTTCATAATAGTATTCTTTACCATTATAATCGACTTTTCCTGAATAGCTATTGGTGTTTTGTGCCACTAGACAATTGGTTATTCCTGCTATAGCAAGAACCCAAATTAATACTATAGTCTTCTTCATACTGTTGATTTTCAATTAGTAAAAATATATTGGTTAATCAATTTATAGTGTACCAAGATTCATGCCACTTAATTATTCTTGCTATGTTAAACTTATTAAACGGATAAAGTCTAAAGTTATGCTATATTTGTATTATTAGTAATGTTTACTGTTTATCAACCAATTGGTTGCTAGATAATTCAATTGTTTATTCTTTATCATTATGAAAATCTTAATTGTTGAGGATGAACCCAAAGTCGCCAAATTTGTTAAAAATGGGCTGGAAGAGAACCTGTATGACGTTGATGTTGCTAATGATGGTTTAAAGGCCGAAAAACTAGCTAATGCTCATAAATATGACTTATTTATAGTCGATATAATTATTCCTCATCTAAATGGTATTGAACTATGCAAAAGGCTTAAAAAGCAAAATCCCAATATCCCCGTTTTAATGTTAACGGCACTGGGAACAACCGACGATAAACTCAACGGTTTCGATGCTGGTGCCGATGATTATTTAGTAAAACCTTTCGAATTTCGTGAACTTCTTGCTCGTATAAAAGTACTTCTTAAGCGTTTGAATGCTTCTATTGAGCAGGCCAGCAAGCTTGTTTTTGATGATTTAATGCTCGATCTCGATAAAAAAGTAGCAATTCGTGGTGGACATGAAATAAAGTTAACGGCAAAGGAAGTTAAACTTCTTGAATACTTTATGCGAAATAAAGGAAAGGTATTATCACGCAATGATATAGCCGAAAAGGTTTGGGATATAAACTATGAATTTGATACGAACGTGGTTGATGTTTATATAAATTTTTTGAGAAAGAAAATTGAGAAGGGATTTGAAAAGAAAATGATACATACTCGTGTTGGATTAGGTTATATTTTTGGAGACGAATAGGATGAAGATTCGCACACGACTTACCCTTCAGTTTTTGCTAATCGGTGCTGCAATCATGATTATTGCATCGCTAGCAATTTACTTTTCATCAGCCAATTTTAGGGCTGAGGATTTTTACTCTCGTCTCGAAAAAAAGGCAAGTATAACTGCAAAATTACTTATCGAAGTAGATGCAATTAATGCTGAAATTCTTCGAGAAATAGAACGAAATAACCCCATCAATCTACCGAACGAAAAAATTATTATTTATAGCCTCAAGGATTCAATACTTTATAGCTCCGATGATCAGCAGGCACTTTATATTCCCAAAAGCTTTTTGAAAAGGATTAAAACTGAGCGCAATGTTCGATTTACTCAGGGAGATTACGAGATAGCTGGATTACTTTATACAGAACAAACCGAAAGGGTAGTCGTTATTGCTGCCGCAACAGATATTATTGGCTTTATAAAGCTTTCTAATCTTCGAATTATATTGGTAGTGGTTTTTTTAATTAGCCTAATCCTTTTTTCGTTAGCTGGCTGGTTTTACTCTGGACGCTCGCTGCGACCAATCTCATCGGTTATTATGGAGGTTGAGAATATTTCGTTTTCGAGCATGAATCTTCGTGTAAGCGAGGGTAACGGTACCGACGAGATTGCTCTGCTCGCCAAAACTTTCAATAAAATGCTCGATAGACTTGAGGTGGCTTTCCATACTCAAAAGGATTTTATTTCCAATGCTTCGCATGAGTTACGAACTCCACTTACCGCAGTTAACGGTCAGCTGGAAGTACTTTTGATGAAAGATCGCTCTTCGGTTGATTATAAAAAGGTGATTGAATCTGTTTTGGAGGATATTAAAAATATTATTGATCTTTCGAATAGGCTATTACTGTTGGCTCAAACAAGCAATGTTGATGTTAGCAATAAGCATCAAAGGATTCGAATCGATGAGATAATACTTCAAGCAGCCGATGAGATTAAAAGGGTTAATAGTAATTACAATATTCATCTTTCATTTGCCGAATCGTTTACCGAATCGGAACAGATGGAAGTTCTAGGCGATGAATCGCTTTTAAAAACAGGGTTTGCTAATATTATTGAAAACGCTTGTAAATACTCATCTAATCATACTGTAAACATTAGTATAGAGCTTAATTTGGGTAAAATTGTCATAAACTTTACTGATGATGGAATAGGTATTAGCAGCGAGGATTTAGAGCAAATTTTTGAGCCTTTCCATCGAGGAGCAAATGCCAAAGCTTTTTCAGTTGGACATGGTATAGGATTATCTTTGGTTCATCGAATAATAAAAAACCATAACGGAACAATTCAAATATCATCGCAACTTTGCAAAGGGACTAATGTACAGGTTGAATTACCTGCTATTTAATGTGCTTGATAATTGTTTTCAATTGTTTCTATTTTGCCCTCAAGTACTGTTTAGGCCAATCAATTTCATCGCCTAGTTCTTTAGCCGATTGCAAAGCAAAATATGGATTTCGGAGTGATTCTCGGGCCATAAAGATTAAATCGGCTTTTCCGTTTTGTAATATCTCCTCGGCTTGTTTTGCTTGAGTTATCAACCCTACTGCACTTGTTAAAATTCCCGATTCCTTTTTAATCCTTTCTGCATAGGGCACCATAAAACTCGGACTAGGAGCGATTTGTGCATTATGTACCATTCCACCTGCTGAAGTATCGATTAAATCAACCCCTTTTGTTTTAAGAATTGTAGCCAAATTTACAGAATCATCTACATTCCAACCACCTTCAGCCCAATCGGTTGCCGAAAGACGAACGAATAATGGTAGGTTCGATGGCCAAACGCTCTTAACAGCATCAATAATTTCGAGAAGCAGACGAGTTCTATTCTCGAAACTACCTCCATACTTATCGGTGCGATTGTTGCTAATTGGAGAGAGGAATTGGTGAATTAAATAGCCATGCGCAGCATGTATATCTATTAGATCATAACCTGCTTTTAGCGCTCGATGTGCTGCGCTCCTAAAGCTGTCAATAATTCTCTTTATATCCTCTAAACCTAGTGCTTCAGGAGCATTATCATTGGGGTAGAATGGTAGGGGAGATGGAGCGATGGTTGTCCAGCCACCGAAATCTTTTGTTAACTGTTTACCTCCTTCCCAAGGACGAGCGCAGCTCGCTTTACGGCCAGCATGGGCAAGTTGTATACCCATTATAGCCCCTTGCTGCTTAACAAACGAAGTAATTCGCTGTAGCATCTCTATTTGTTCATCATTATATAGACCTAAATCACCGGGTGATATTCGCCCTTCGGGCGAAACAGCCGTTGCTTCTTGAATGATTAATCCAGCTCCACCTGTTGCACGACTACCGTAATGAACAAGATGCCAATCATTGGCAAATCCATCAACTGCCGAATACATGCACATTGGCGATACGGCTATTCTATTTCTAAACGTAATATCTTTGATTGTAAGCGTGCTAAATAGTTTTGACATGATAAGAGATTTAATTAAACAGCATTTAAGAAACGCTTTGCATTGAATTTTGTTGAAGGAATCTAATGAATTTTAAAAGAAAGACATGCAATTGCGAGCAAAGCGAAAAAATCTTTTAAAAACATCTTTTACTTAACTTTATTAAACATAATTATATAATGACTTAATTATTATTACCTTTGCTATATCTAAATTCGTTGGATGTTTAAACTTAATTCGGAGCGTGTGAGGTAATAACCATTGGCATTTCTGCCCTTGGTTAGCAATCTTTTTGGTTCAAGCATTGTCTTGCTTGACCTATTTTCTTTTATATTAAGTATTATATATTTTGCTTACGCAGTATTAAGTACGGCTGAGGCTTAATAATTAAATTTAAACATCATGAGTAACGAAAATAGTTCAATCCACGATTTCGATTTTAGTTTAATATGCGAGTATTATTCCAGTCTAAAGCGACAAGGTCCAGGAAGCCCCGAAGTAACTATTAAAGCCCTAAGCTTTATCGATAACCTAACCGATAAATCGCTAATTGCAGATATCGGATGCGGTTCAGGTGGGCAAACCCTAATTCTTGCACAGAATGCCCCTGGGAATATCACTGGAATAGACCTTTTTCCAACTTTTATCGACTCACTAAATCAAAATACAAAAGAATTGAATCTCGATAAAAGAGTTAGAGGAGTAGTTGGCTCTATGGAAAACCTTCCTTTTAATGATGGAGAACTTGATTTAATTTGGTCCGAAGGGGCAATCTATTTTATGGGATTCGAGAGAGGTTTAAGGGAGTGGCATAGATTTATAAAGAAAGATGGTTTTGTTGCAGTATCAGAAGCTTCTTGGTTTACTGCAGAACGACCCAGTGAAATTGAGAAATTTTGGAATGATGCTTACCCCGGTATCGATACAATTCCCAATAAAGTTGCACAGATGCAAAACGCTGGATATATTCCAATTGCCTCATTTATTCTTCCAGAAAATTGCTGGGTAGATCACTTCTATAAGCCTCAGAAAGAGGCAAGAAAGAATTTTCTTGCTAAAAACAAAGGCAATAAGTTTGCAGAGAATTA
>JBPXJX010000519.1:0-2763 GCA_051715525.1 Bacteroidales bacterium | reverse complement strand
TAAAGTATTCAAAAAGTGCAATTCCCCAGCTGATTAAGACAATTGCAACAAGACCCAAACTTTCAAACCATCTCATCTCTTTAAATTTCAAGTGCCCATACCAAGCAAGAGTCATAAAGGTGTTCGAAAGAACCAAAAGAGCAATTGTGCTAAATACTTTCATTTTGCTAAATTTGAGTGCAAATTTAAAATCATTTTTTGTTTTTTGTCACGTTAGTTTTTAATCAAAGTTGTTTGAAGAATGTTTACAGCTAGACGATTTAATTATCTCTTACTATTATTACCCATTATTAACTTTGCTCACAATTTAGAGGAGTGGCTCGTTTTCACTAATCAAGTTACAGAGTTAAAGTTAATGCTGCCAAGCATAATCACTGATTTTATTGAACAAGAGAAAATGCAGCCTACACAAATATTTGGTATTGGTCTAATTATCGCTTCTATTCTACCTTTAATCGCTTCATTTATACTTTGGGCCAAGCCAACAGAGCTAAATGTTCGAATACTTGTAATAATTGCCTTTGCAACCATTATAAACAGTTTGTCTCATATAGGCTCTTCTATAACATTGGGCTTATTTAGTCCAGGGTTAATAACAGGTATAATACTATGTTTGCCCTATTCGGTTTGGGTTTTATGGAGTATTAAAGGAAATCTAATCAATTCAGTAAAAACGAATTTAATTCTTATTCTATTGAGTTTTATATTATACTTGTTAGTAATAGTTGTATCGTGGTTGGCTGGTTATTGGGTATACAATTTACTTAACTGTTAAAAATTAGAGATTAGTAATTCGTTTATTTTACCACGTTTTTTAGAGTTGGAGTTTATCTTTCTAATCGCATTCACTCTCTCAATCTGGAAATTCGAATACAGCTCTTCGAAAAAATGATTATTGGGTTCTTTATTCTTTGGGTCTGAGTTACTAAGAAGGAACTTGTAGCCTAAATCATCAATTTTTAGGCAAAAATCTTTAAGTCTCGTTTGTTCATTATCATCGAAAGAAAATGATGAGTATGAATTAAAAGAAGAAGACTTACTTATTGGTTTATATGGAGGATCTATATAAAAAAAAGTATTTTTTGTCTCAGCATATTTTAGTGTTTGAGAAAAATCACCATGAAGTATATTAACCTTTTGGAGTAGTTGGTTAGCCATCATTAGGGTTTCTGTGTCGCATATTTTAGGTTTCTTGCATTTTCCAAAAGGCACATTAAATTTTCCCTTGCTATTAACTCTGTAAAGTCCATTATAGCAGGTTTTATTCAAAAAAATCATTGTTGAAGCTCTTGCAACAAGGCTTTTCTGGCATGTGTTGAATTGCTCTTTCTTTTCAAGAAAGAATGATTTTTTTGATTCCTCCTCTTGATATGAAAAGTATTCTGATTGAATTTTTGACAGTTCAGTTATTAATTTTCGGGGCTCGTGTTTTACAATTTTGAAAAGGTTTATAAGATCAAAGTTAATATCATTAATTATAGCATTTTGCGTTGAAGGAAAATTTTGTAGAAACCAGAATAATACTGCACCACTGCCAACAAATGGTTCTATATATGTTAGGCTTTTGGTATCATTTAACTTAGAGTAAATAACTTGGCTAATTGGCGAAAGGAGTTGAGCCTTTCCTCCAGCCCATTTTAAAAATGGCTTTGCCCTTTTACTTCTATTTGGGTTCATTATAAAATATTCAGTTCAAAAATACTATAATTAGAAGTAGTTCAAAGGGCTGAATCATATTTTGATGATTTTTAATCAATTTAATTGAACATTGAGGTGTAGTAGTCTGTTAATAGCATATTTAGTTCAAACTTGTTCACATTTAAAAACAAATAAAATGATCAAAAAACAATTACTACTGGTGGCGCTTGCCTTAATGGTATCTGGAGCAGTAAATGCTCAAGCATTAAAGGCAAATGTTGAAAAATCTGAGCTAAAGTGGCTTGGGAAAAAGGTTACAGGACAGCACAATGGTAAAATTAAATTGGCCGATGGCGTTTTAACAATTAGCGACAATAAGATTGTAAGTGGTACTTTCAATATCGACATGAAAAGTATTACTAACGATGATTTAGCCGATGCTGGCTGGAATGCAAAGCTTGTAGGGCATTTAAAATCTGACGATTTTTTTGGTGTTGAGAAATTTCCTATAGCAACACTCGTTTTGACTGAAAGTAAGGCTTTTGTAAACAATCAGGTTGAGGTAATGGGAAAGTTAACCATAAAAGGTATTACAAACCCGGTTACTTTTAATGTTACTCGAAATGGAAATTCATTTACAGCAAAAATTTCTGTTGATAGATCGAAGTATGATGTACGTTATGGCTCAGGTTCTTTTTTCGAAAATTTAGGGGATAAAGCCATTGATGATATTTTTACCCTTGATGTTGTATTAGTGGTTGAGTAATGCAATTTTTTTGGGTTTAATAAAAGCCTCATGGGAATTTTCCCATGAGGCTTTTGCTTTATTATATTATTTCGTTGCTATTTGGATGTTTCCTCTTTTGCTCCATTAAAACCTTCCATAAAGCTATTGTATGCATCTGGCCAGTTAATTATTGTATCAATAGCTATTACTACTAGTACTCCGAGTAGGAATACTTTTACATCTCGTTTTGTAATGTTTAAACCTTTCATTTTTAGTTGTTTTATTTTTATTTTTTAAAAATAGTAAAATATGGTGTAAACCCAAAACTTACTAAATATCAATTTTAAAGTTTTTCTATAGTTGAACAATATTTTTTTAATTAATTCATTTTTATATTA
>JBPXJX010000518.1:0-6847 GCA_051715525.1 Bacteroidales bacterium | reverse complement strand
TGCGCTTTTTACGCTTACAAACTTGAGTTAAAACTTGGAAAAGTTAATACTACTGCTGCTTTTACCATCATTCTTGCAATTGGATTTATTGCAAGCGGATGGATAAAAGGATTATGGGGATTACTATTTATTTTGATGTTTTACTTTGCACGAGGAGTTGCAACTCCGATTTTAAAGGATAATATCAACAGAATTACTCCTTCAAACATGCGAGCTACAATACTTTCTGTTCGGAATTTTATTATAAGAATTTTATTTGCCACACTAGCACCTTTTTATGGCTGGGCTATAGATAAATTAAGCCTTGTATCTGCACTAACAGTTGCGGGATTTGTTTTTATTACCCTATCAGGGATTAGCTTCTACTATTTTAGAAAGACTGGGAATCTTAACGACTAGCATCAATATCAAGAGTTAACCCATCGTACGCAACATATACATTTTCAGGAAGTTCATTAACCATGTCGGAGTATAATCCCATCTGATGGCTAACATGTGTTATAAATCCTTTTCGGGGGCTAAAATCAGCAAAAAGTTTAAGCGCCTCCTGAAGGTTAAAGTGCGACATATGCTTTTGGCGCCTTAATGCATTAATTATTAAATATTTCGTTCCAATAATTTTTTCCTTTTCCTCCTCAGGTATAAAGTTACCATCAGTTATATAGGTTAAATCTCCAATTCGAAAACCAAAAATTGGTAGTTTATGATGGTATACTCTTATAGGTATGATTTTCAACCCACAAATTTCAAATGGATGCCCATCAATATCATTCATTGATATATCAGGCACACCCGGATATTTTGTATCAGTAAATATGTAACCAAACTCTTTTCTTAAAGATTCTTGTACTCGTAACTCAGCCCAAATATCCATTGGCTTTTGCTGAACCCAGTTAAATGCCCTAACATCGTCAAGTCCAGCAATATGATCTCGATGCTCGTGGGTAAGCAGTATAGCATCGAGTTTTCTTACATTTGTAGCTAACATTTGTTGGCGAAAATCGGGTCCGGCATCAATAGCAATAGTAATACCCTCGTGCTCAATTAAAGCGGAAGTTCTAAGCCGTTTATCTCTCAAATCAACTGACTGACAAACTTTACATTGACAAGCGATAACCGGCACTCCCTGCGATGTACCTGTACCTAAAAAAGTAAACTTCACTTTAAAATGCTTTTATTAAACTTTAAAGATAGGAAAATAAGATAAAACAGAACCATAACTGCCATAACTGCTGATGGAATAGCGGCCTCTTTACCAAACAACGACAAAGCTGTAAACACTGAAAAGCCTGAACTCTTTATTGCTACTAACATAATCTGGGTAGTTCGAAGCGATTTTTCCATTTTAAAATACTTTGCTAAAGCTTCGTAAGCCAATCCTAACCCAAAAGTAGCCACACCCAACACTAACGATATTTTAAGTAACAGAGCAGGATTTGTAAAGAACACATCGCGATTAACTCCAACTGCAACAAAGATAAGAACAGCAAATCCCCAATCGACAACCTTGCCCCTTATGGGTTCGATGTATTTAAATAAAGGTTTATATAGCAAAAACCTTGATATAACCATTGGTATAACAACAAGCTGCACCATCATAATGAATAAATCGTATGGTTTAACACCTTGACTTGCAGCAAAAACATTAACTAGTAACGGAGCAATTAAAATGGATGCTAAAAAAGCGCCCGTTACACCAAGAATTGCATACTCAACTTTACCTTTTAAAATGTATGAGAAAGGTATTATTGCAACCCCAGGAGGAGCCGCTGCAATTACAACAAATCCATAAAATAGATTTTCATTAGGCATTAACCACCATGCAAAGGGAAGTAAAACTATAGTAAAAATTACATAGTTCAAGAAAGCACCCACAAGCATTGGCTTAGATACATGAACTGGGTTTTTCAAATATGCCATACTTATCCCTGTCATCGAAAACGACATGGTAACAGCCAAGGCTAAAAATGTATAATTCTTAAAAAAGGATGCAGTATCACCAGCAACTAGGCCAAGAATAACAGCAAAAACCAAAATGGAATTCCTATTTAAAAGAATTCTTTTAATTATATTAATCATTAACGTTACTTTAGCAAATAATTTGATAAAGATAATACACCTATTGTTTATCTTCGTTATGTCTATTTAACTTTATTAATTCTTATGTCGGGTACTCTATATTTAATACCAACAACAATTGGGTCGGAAAGTTGGGAGCAAGTTATTCCACCTGCGGTTATTACAAAAACAAGAACACTAAAACATTTTATTGTTGAGGATGTTAGGACTACTAGACGATATTTATCGAAAATAAAAATTGAAAACCCAATAGATTCTATTGACTTTAGAGTATTAAATGAGCATACCAAGTTAACTGAGATTGAACTGCTAATAACACCCTTAATCGATGGTTTTGATGTTGGCTTGTTATCTGAAGCTGGTATGCCTGCAATTGCTGACCCAGGTGCTCTCGTAGTTGCCCTTGCACACAAGAAAGGCATTAAAGTAGTTCCATATACAGGACCCAGTTCCATACTTTTAACCCTAATGGCAAGCGGGCTGAATGGGCAAAATTTTGCTTTTATTGGCTATCTACCTATCAAGCCCGAAGAGCGTAAAAAAAAGATAAAACAAATTGAACAAAGGGCGAAAAGCGAAAAGCAAACGCAGATATTTATTGAAGCACCCTACCGAAATCTACATCTATTTCAAGATATACTTAAAGAATGCAATACCGAAACTTACCTTACAATTGGCGTTGAACTTACAACAGAATCAGAGCTTATTATAACTAAAAAAATAAAAGAGTGGAAAAATTCTACACTACCCGACATAAATAAAAAAAATAGTGTTTTTTGCTTGTTTTAGCAATCTTATCTTAAAACGATAAACGTTGCTCTTTTATATCTTTTTCTTTCTAAACGCTACCTCTTGGGATGGTTGTGCGCATTGAGTCTTCCATTCAAATCGTGGGTAAACTCGATGTAGATTTTATTAAACAAAGGAGAATACAGGGCGTAAACGTAGAACATGCCATTGATATATAACAAAAAACCCCGATAATTCGGGGTTTCTAGTAGCGGGGACAGGACTCGAACCTGCGACCTTTGGGTTATGAGCCCAACGAGCTACCAACTGCTCCACCCCGCAATATATCTTATGTTTATTAGAACGTGCTTTCTCAAATGCGGTGCAAATATAACATCTCATTATTCAATATGCAAACTGAAATGTGTTTTTTTTTAAATAAATTACAGTACGACAAAATTTAGCCAAACATACCTTCAACTTTTGCTATGAACATAGGTTATTTATTTACATTTTAGCTATACAATTAGCAAACTAATCCTATCAATAAACATTCAAATTTCTAAAATCAATTATCTTTGTGACACTTTTCTAACATCTTATGGCAAATAATAAAGAGAAACGCAAGTATATTGATAAACTTAAAAGTAAGTATCGTCTAAATATACTTAATGATCAAACCTTTGAAGAGGTTTGGGCGATGAGGCTTTCACGATTAAATGTAATCGCTTTTTTTGGCAGTGCTGCTATCCTTATAGTTTTCCTTGTTATTGCTCTAATTGCTTTTACTCCTATTAGGGAATTCATACCCGGATACCCCGACGGAAACACTCGAAGGAATATAGTAATTAACGCATTAAAAGCCGATTCGCTCGAAAGAGAGGTAAAACTCTGGAAGGATTATTATAACAATATCAATAATATACTAAGAGGTGGTGAACCTTTAAGCATTATAAGTAAACCCGACTCATCAATAAAGTATAAAGAAATTCGGTTCACTCGTTCTGTTGAAGACTCTTTACTCAGAATGCAGATTGAGGAGAATGAAATGTACAACCTCTCTGTTTTTGATGGAAGAAAAAGTAAAAGTAGTATTAGCAATATGCTGTTTTTCACTCCCGTAAAAGGGGTTGTTACAAGCCCTTTTAGCCTTCAACTAAATCATTTTGGTGTTGATATTGTTGCTGCACCAAACGAACCTGTAGTTGCAGTTGCTGATGGAACTGTAACATTATCAACTTGGACTCTCGAAACTGGATATGTTATTCAAATTCAGCACGATGATAATTTAATTTCTGTATACAAACACAATAGTCAACTTCTTAAGAAACAAGGGGCTAGAGTTAAAACAGGTGAGACAATTGCAATCATTGGCAACTCAGGCGAGTTAACTACAGGACCGCATCTTCATTTCGAACTCTGGTATAATGGAAATCCTATCGATCCTCAAAAGTATATCAAAATCTAGATTTCAATATCAAATAAACTGAAATTGAAGAGAAGAATTGCCATACTAGGTTCAACCGGTTCTATCGGAACTCAGGCGCTAGATGTTATTGCATCAAACCCCGATATTTTTGAGGTTGAGGTTTTAACGGCTTACAATAGCTATGAACTACTTATTCAGCAAGCACTAACCTTCCTCCCAAATGCAATTGTCATTGGCAATAAAGAAAACTACAATATTGTAAAAGATGCCTTATCATCAACTGATATAAAAGTTTACGCTGGGAACGATGCCATTTCGCAGGTGGTTGAAATGGAGACAATCGATATTATTCTCACTGCAATGGTTGGTTACGCTGGACTATTGCCTACAATTAACGCTATTAAAGCAAAAAAGACCATTGCTCTTGCAAATAAAGAAACAATGGTAGTTGCTGGTGAACTGATTAATGAACTTGCCCTTCAAAATAATGTACCTATAATCCCTGTTGATTCTGAACATTCGGCTATATTCCAATGTTTAGTTGGAGAAAAAAGCCCTATTGAGAAGATTATACTTACTGCTTCGGGTGGTCCATTCCGTAAACATTCGCTAGAACAACTACGAAATGTTACCTGTGCCGATGCGCTTAATCATCCAAACTGGTGTATGGGTGCTAAAATAACAATCGATTCTGCAACAATGATGAATAAAGGGTTAGAGGTAATTGAAGCCAAATGGCTATTTAACCTTAATCCAAATCAGATTGATGTGGTTGTTCATCCACAATCAATTGTTCATTCACTCGTACAATTTGAGGATGGTTCAATAAAAGCTCAACTTGGTTTACCCGATATGCGATTGCCCATTCAATACGCCTTATCTTTCCCATATAGAATTAAATCAGATTTCCCGAGGTTTAGCTTTGCTAACTATCCAACCTTAACTTTTGAGGAGCCTGATACAAATCGTTTTCCAAATCTAGCCTTCGCTAAGGATGCGTTATTAAAAGGTGGAAATGCTGCATGCGCTCTAAATGCTGCCAATGAAATTGTAGTCGACGCATTCTTAAAAGAGAGAATTGGATTTACTCAAATGTCGGATATTATTGAAAAGGTTATCATTCGAACACCTTTTATTACTAAACCAACATTTGAGGACTACTCATTAACTGATGCCGAAGCGAGGGCTGTAACTAAAGTAATAATTAATGAATACAAATCATAACCATGGAAATTGTAATTAAAATTTGTCAACTCATTCTTAGCTTATCAATTCTTGTTGTTCTTCATGAGCTAGGTCATTTTATTTTTGCTAAACTTTTCAAAACTAGAGTCGAAAAATTTTACCTCTTTTTCGATCCTTGGTTCTCATTGTTTAAATACAAACGAGGCGAAACTGAATATGGCATTGGTTGGCTTCCACTAGGTGGTTATGTTAAAATCTCAGGTATGATCGATGAGTCGATGGATAAGGATCAACTTAAACAAGACCCACAACCATACGAATTCAGATCAAAACCTGCTTGGCAAAGACTGCTTATCATGATTGGTGGCGTTACAGTTAATTTTCTTTTAGCCATTTTTATTTACTGGATGCTACTTTATGCTTATGGTGAGCAATATATCCCTGTAAAAAATGCTAAGTATGGTCTTTGCTACAATGAATCAGCTCAGAAAATAGGTTTAAAAGATGGCGATATTGTACTTAAAGCTGATAATTATGAAATTGATGTACCCAGTGATATTGCAAAATATATTGCTATTTACAATGCAAAAGAATTATCAGTAAAACGTGGCGATTCAACATTTATCCTAAGCATTCCACCAAAATTTGGGTTAGAGCTGATTGAACTCGGAATTAAGAACTTTGCCGAATTACAAGTCCCATTTTTAATTGACTCCGTTATACCGAATGAAGGTGCAAATAAGGCTGGTATAATTAAAGGAGACATTATTATTAGTGTTAATGGTCAACCTGCTTCATACGTTCACCAACTCACCTCCATTCTAGCCGAGAATAAGAGCAAAGAGGTTGCAATTTCAATAAAACGCGACACTTCAGTTATTAACTTAACCTGCTTGGTATCCGAAAATGGAAAAATTGGTATTGGAAATAAAAACCCTTACAGCTACTTCGAAATTAAGACAGTAAATTATAGCTTTTGGAGCGCCTTACCTGCTGGTTTATCACAAGGATATAATACGCTAGCTAGCTATGTTAAAGGACTATCAAAAATCTTCACTAAAGAGGGAGTTAAACAACTAGGTGGTTTTGGTGCCATTGGCAGCCTTTTCCCTGCTTCATGGAACTGGTATGCATTCTGGAATTTAACAGCTTTACTTTCAGTTATTCTTGCGTTTATGAATATTTTACCAATCCCTGCACTTGATGGAGGGCATGTTACTTTCCTTCTTTACGAAATGGTAACTGGACGAAAACCAAGCGATAAATTTCTGGAATATGCTCAGATTACAGGCATGATTATATTGTTAACCTTACTTGTTTATGCTAATGGTAATGATATTTTTAGATACTTTTTTAAATAGATCTTCTTTTTTAATTTTTTTGAACTAGGTTTGTATTACAAAAACTATTAATATGAATGCATTC
>JBPXJX010000517.1:0-3486 GCA_051715525.1 Bacteroidales bacterium | reverse complement strand
TGGTGCAGATGTTCCAAAGCAGTTCATTATGATAAATGGACTACCAATTCTTATGCATACACTTGATGTTTTTGCTCGTATTCCAGCGGTTAACGAGATAGTACTTGTTCTTCCTGAATCGCAAATAGAGCAATGGAAATTGCTTTGTCAAAAACATCAATTCATTGTTAATCATACTATTGTAAAAGGAGGCGAAACTCGGTACCAATCCGTTAAAAATGGGTTAATGAGCATTAGTAACACTAATGCCTTGATAGCAATTCACGATGGTGTACGCCCTCTAGTATCTAAAGATGTGATTGAGAATTGTTTTGCTACTGCTGAGAAATACGGTAATGCTATTCCGGTTATTAAGCCCGTTGAATCGGTACGATTAGAAATGGGAACAAATTCGAAAATAGCCGATAGGGAAAAGGTATTTCTTGTTCAAACTCCCCAAGTATTTAAAAGTTCAATTATAAAGAAAGGTTACGAAACGCCTTATCAACCATCCTTTACCGACGATGCCTCTGTTGCTGAGTTTATGGGTGAAAAAATTCAACTTGTTGAAGGGAATCGCGAGAATATAAAGATTACAACACCATTTGACTTAATTATTGCTGAAGCATTAATAAAACAGAATGGTTAAGTAATCGTGTTTCAATTATTTTGCTTGATTATCTTGTTGGAATTCTAAAACCTAATGGCTGGCGATTTTGATACTCCAACTCCTCATGTTTTGCTTGCTCCAACTGTTTAAGATACTCGAAAATAAGTTCAATCTTTTTATCCTGTTGTATATCGTTTTCTTTTAATTCCTCCAACTTAAGCATAAGTTCATTATGGGTTAACATCAATCTACGCATTTTACTGAACAGCCTTATTATCTGAATATTGACTCTAATTGCCCGATCACTACTTAAAACCGTTGATAGTTGAGCAACTCCATCTTCTGTAAAAGCAAAAGGAGCATAACGTAATCCCATTTTATCGTTTTTGGAGGTGACATATTGGCTCCTCCAATCGTTAAACTCTTTTTCAGTAAGTTGAAACATAAAATCATTTGGAAAACGAATTTCATTCCTTTTTACTTGTCTTTTTAAATACTTCGTTTCAACACCATAAAGCTCAGCTAAATCTCTATCGAGCATTACTTTTACATTTCTGATCAAATATATTTTACTCATTACTACCTCATCGGGTATGGCAAGATTTTGGATATTTTCAATCATTAATCTTTCTGTTTTAAATAGTGCTTTTATTAATTTGTCATTTATGGAGGTTCCGGTTTGTCTCCTCCAATTTACGAAAATAACAGATACATTTATGGCTCTTTAACAAACTTTTATTCTTCTTTTCGATATGAATTTGTATCCACAGACCTAGGATTAAGTGACGAGAAGTAAAGTCAAAAAAAGAGCGCCAAAAACAATGGCGCTCTTAAAAGTATGCTTGTTGTAATGGACTATTTCAGTGTAAACTCTCCTGAACCAACTAAATTACCATCTAGATAAACAGTTGCCTGATACTTTCCTGCAGCCAAATCGCCTTTACTATCGTAGAAGATACAAAGATCAACATCCTGATTTTGGTAATCAACCTCACGTTTTGCAGAGTAAACAATCTTTTCGCCATTAAAGTCGAATAGATCCGTTTCGGCTTTAGCAAGTATAAATTGATCAGGCCCAAGAATTCTGATGTAGGCATCGCGAACTCCTGCTTTAGCAATCGAATTCTCTGAAAGAGTAAAACAAACGCGAATTTTCTCAACTCTACGTGCACGAGTAACCTCGTTACCTTTGCGACTAACAGCCATTGCCACAACGCTTCGAGCTTTTATGATTGAGCCTTTTTCTACCTGACTGCTCAACTCCTCTGTTTTTTGTTCAAGCTCTTTTACTGTTTTCTTTGCTGTTGTTGCCTCCTCTTTTACCTTAACGTTTTCGGCAATAAGCTGCTGATTCATAGCGTTAAGAGAGTCAACATCATGAAGTAAATCTTTCATTATAGTACGTAACGTACCCAATTCACGCTGGTATTCCTTAATTTTAGTATAGCTGATATTTCTTTCGGATTGAACCTGCGATAAAAGTTTTTTAACTCGATCTTGTTCCTGTTGAAGCTTCTGATTAATTGAATCGTTGGTGGTCTCTAACGATCTGTAATCCTTCATCAGCCCTTGCAGCTTGTTAGTTATTGAATCCTTTTCGGATGTAAGCATCGTTTGAACATCTTCCGAATTCTTTACCTGTTCGTTATACTTCCATACGAGTATGGCTAAAACAATAACTAGAACAACGATAAGGAACGAAAGAAAAACAACTGCCTTTGATTTTCCTGAACCCGTTGTTTCAGGTGCATTGTTTACTTGGTTTTCCATTTTAAACTATTTTTGTGTGTTGGTTTTTTGGTAACTCTAAGGTATAACTTTTTTTAGTTTTGATTTGTTAGAGATTGGAATATCTCCTCAAGCTGGCGACTCTTTTGTTGTAAAGTGATAATGGTTAATCCATTATCAACAGCAAAGCGGAATATATCACTCCTAATATCCTTTGAACCACTTGATGAAATAAGCCAATTGTTTTTGCTAATCATAGCTACATCTGAAACTCCTTTGATTTGTTTTAACCTATTCAAATCAATATCCTCAACAAACTCCACGAGAACAGAAATACCTCTTGTTGAGCTTTGTGCAATAACTTCTTTAGTCGATCCATCGGCTACAATTCGTCCCTTGTTGATTATTATGATATTTTGACAAATAGCCTCAACCTCCTGCATTATATGGGTTGATAGAAGCACTGTTTTTTCGTTACCAATGTTCTTAATCAGCTTGCGAATTTCCACAATTTGGTTAGGGTCTAATCCGCTTGTTGGTTCATCAAGTATAAGCACGCTAGGATTATGTATTAGTGCCTGTGCTAATCCAACCCTTTGCCTGTAACCTTTTGATAAAGATCCTATTTTCTTATTTTGCTCGTTGCCTATTCCTGTAAGATCAATTAGCTCACGAATCCTTTTGTTTGTCGATTTTCCTAAATGGTAAATGTTTGCAACAAAAGTTAAATACTCCTTTATATATAAGTCGGGGTAAAGGGGATTGTTTTCTGGAAGATACCCGATATCTTTTCTGATATCTAACTCCTGATTGTCCATAGTAATTCCGTTCACCTCTACCGTTCCGGCTGTTTGAGGAATAAAGCCAGTAATAATTTTCATCATCGTTGATTTGCCGGCGCCATTTGGTCCAAGAAAACCAACTACATTGCCCGATTGCACTTCGAACGAAACATCGTCGAGCGCCTTTTGAACGCCGTACTCCTTAAATACATTTGAAACTTTTATCGACATGATAAAAACGGAATTTTATGCAAACCTAAGAAAAATAACGCTTATTTTATCACTCTAGTATATAGCAAAAAAGGCATCTTTTCGAAGATGCCTTTTGCAATATCAGGGGCTAAATCTTATAACCCGAATGTAGCCTTAATTTTATCAACATAATCG
>JBPXJX010000516.1:0-4181 GCA_051715525.1 Bacteroidales bacterium | reverse complement strand
TACAAAAAGAGAAAATTTTAGCGCAAGCCGTTCTTGAAGGAAAACCTATCTCCGCACACGAGGAGGTTTCAGGTGAGGTTTTTGCAGCCATATCAGCAGCCATTTACCTTTACCAAAACGAGCAGCACGATGTTGAATCAGCAATTCTTACAATTAATCGTGCCAATAAAACCTACTCACCCTGGAGTTCAAAAATTTATGGACTGAGAAATGTACCACAAAAGCAAACAAAGTAAACCCAAAGTAAGCCATGAAAGAGTTTAAATTCAAAATAAGCGGCAACGACTACAATGTTAGCATCACAAATATTGAAGGTAATATTGCCGAAGTAGAGGTTAACGGAACCCCATACAAAGTTGAGATTGATAAGGAGCTAAAGCAAACCAAAACACCAAAGCTAGTTCGTCCTTCTTCAATTCCATCGACGGATACACATCCATCGGTAGCAAAAACTAAGAGCCCGGGTACAGCAACTGCAGGCTCAATAAAATCACCACTTCCAGGAGTTATTCTTGATATGCATGTAAAACCAGGCGATCATGTTAAGGTTGGCCAAAAACTACTTGTTCTTGAAGCGATGAAAATGGAGAACAATATCGATTCAGACAAAGAAGGAGTTGTTACAGATGTTAAGGTTCATAAAGGTGATAGCGTTCTCGAAGGTGATGTTCTTGTAATAATAGGTGCATAGCAATGGAAAAAACAACAAGTTTCTTAACATTTTTACAGGAGAACTTACAGCAGTTTATTACCTACACATCCTTTGCGAACTTTACGCTAGGGCATGTTATAATGATTTGCGTAGGTTTATTGTTCATCTACCTTGCAATTGCAAAAGAGTATGAACCTCTCCTACTAGTGCCAATTGGGTTTGGAATTATTATAGGCAACGTACCATTTTTCCCTGGTTTACAGGTAGGGATTTATGAACAAGGCAGCGTAATGAGCTATCTGTACTTTGGCGTTACACAAGGTATTTATCCACCATTAATATTTTTGGGTATTGGTGCAATGACTGATTTTAGCGCATTAATATCCAATCCTAAATTATTGCTTATTGGTGCTGCTGCTCAACTAGGTATTTTCGGAGCCTATATGACCTCACTTTGGTTAGGTTTTAGCCCCGAAGAGGCTGGTGCAATTGGAATTATTGGTGGCGCCGATGGGCCAACCGCGATATTCTTATCATCAAAATTAGCTCCTGGGCTAATGGGTGCAATTGCCATTGCAGCATATTCGTATATGGCTCTGGTTCCAGTAATTCAACCTCCTATCATGAAGCTCCTAACAACTAAGAAAGAGCGATTGATTAGGATGAAGCCTCCACGTCAGGTATCAAAATTAGAGAAAATTCTGTTCCCAATTGTTGGACTTTTGCTAACCACATTCATTGTACCATCGGGTATGCCATTGTTGGGTATGCTATTCTTCGGAAATCTCCTCAAAGAGAGTACCGTGACAAAGCGATTGGCAGATACAGCAAAAGGACCTTTAATTGATATTGTAACCATACTTATTGGTGTAACCGTTGGTGCTTCAACGCAAGCAACTACATTTTTAACACCGCAAAGCGTTATGATTTTCGGGTTAGGCGCTGCATCGTTTGTAATTGCAACATTTGGTGGCGTTATGTTTGTTAAGATTTTTAATCTTTTCCTAAAAGAAGGGAATAAAATAAACCCACTTATAGGTAATGCTGGCGTATCGGCCGTACCTGATAGCGCACGTGTTTCACAGATTGTTGGATTAGAATACGACAAAACCAACCATCTTTTAATGCACGCAATGGGTCCGAACGTTGCTGGTGTTATTGGTAGTGCAGTTGCGGCTGGTATCCTATTAAGTTTCTTAGCATAAATAATATCATAGTAAACATAAAAAATCCCAGAATATTTCTGGGATTTTTTGTTTTTATTGTATGCCCTGTTTATAGGGGTTATCTCCTCACTTCTCTAATCTTCTTCTCCCAATTCCAAGCAGTTAACAAAGCATCCTCTAATGTACTTTGCACTTTCCATCCTAACTCAGCATTAGCCAACGAGGTATCGGCCCAAACTTTTTCAATATCACCCGCCCTACGCCCAACAATCTCGTAGTTTAGCTTAACACCGCTAACCTTCTCAAATGTTTCTACAATTTCAAGAACAGTAACACCCTTTCCTGCACCAACATTGAATACCTCAAATCCTTGCTTATTACTGTTTTCTTCGAGTCTTTTAAGCGCAAAAACATGGGCTTTAGCTAAATCAACCACATGAAAGTAATCGCGAATAGCAGTACCATCCTGAGAATCATAATCACCACCAAAAATCTGCAGTTTATCTCTAATACCAATTGCGGTTTGAGTAATAAATGGAACAAGGTTATCGGGCTTTCCCTGAGGAAATTCGCCAATTTCTGCCGATGGGTGTGCTCCAATAGGGTTAAAATATCTAAGAGCAATTCCTTTTAATGAACCATTTACACTGATAGTTTCGCGCAAAATATCTTCTGCAATCTTCTTAGTATTCCCATACGGAGAAGTTGCTGGCTTATAAGGAGTTTTCTCAGTTACTGGCAAAACATCTGGCTGACCATAGACTGTGCATGAACTTGAGAAAACAATATTACCCCCACCGCCTGATTTCATTAAAATTAGAAGGTTGATTAGCGAAGCTAGGTTATTGCTATAGTATTCGAGCGGCTTCTCAACCGACTCTCCAACCGCTTTTAGCGCAGCAAAATGGATTATTGACTTGAACCCATTATACTTACGAAACAAATCATCCATCTCATTAAAGATTGAGCAGTCGGCTTTAACAAAATCAGGTCGAACTCCAGTTATTTGCTCAATTCCATCAATTGAATTGGCGGATGAGTTTGATAAATTATCAACAATAACTACTTTATATCCAGCATTTATTAGTTCAACTGCGGTATGAGATCCTATATAACCTGTACCTCCAGTAAGTAATACAGTATTCATCAGTTTAATATTTTCTGTAAAGATAAAAAACTAGTTTGTCTGACTATCAAAATACCTATCAATAAAAAAGCCCCATATTAGTACACTAGGGCTTCGATTTAAAAAATGCTAGGTTATTCACCTTTTATCCATTTTATTACCTTTTCGGAATCGGGTTTTTCTTTTGGAGGAATAACATCAACTAAATTCCCTTTCTCATCTATCAAATATTTTTGAAAATTCCATTTAACTTCGCTATCCATAACCCCATTTTCGGCCTTTGAGGTAAGCCACTTGTATAGTGGGGCCATATCATCGCCTTTCACTGATATTTTCTGCATCATGGGAAACGATATGCTGTACTTTTCAGAGCAAAAGTTTTTGATTTCGCTATTTGTACCAGGTTCCTGACTCATAAAGTTATTGGCTGGGAAGCCAATTATCACTAAATTCTTATCCTTGTACTGCTTATAAACTGCTTCTAAAGTCTCGTATTGTGGTGTTAATCCGCATTTTGATGCAGTATTTACAACCATCACTTTTTTTCCCTTTAGCTGCGATAAAGAATAGTTTTCTCCATCAATGGTTTTAACGGTAAAATCGTAGAATGTTTTAGTTTGAGCTGAAACAAGGGCTGTTACTAGCAAGCCAGCTGTAATTAATGTAAAAATCTTCATAGCATTTAGTTTTAAGTTATTGTAAACTAACAGCTAGGAAGATTTTTTGTTTACCTAATTATACAAAAGATCAGTAATATGCTAAATCTTTTCCATTGTCTCTTTTAATATCCACCCGATATTGCCATCGGCAATGCGAATCTCGTACCAGCTACCTACTGAGTCTAATATTTTCACTTTAGTACCACCATGAAGCACAAATAGATCTTTGCCCGAATCGCTTGGAGAGCTCTTAACAGCAATTACCGAAGGTGTTAAAATTCCATAGCTATACTTTTCGATATTTTTCTTTTGCTGAAAGCTAAAAGTAAAGGATAGTAAAACAATAATAATTGTTAGAATACCCGATGAAAAAGTGATACGTTTTAATGTAGGGTTATGCGTAAACCAAAAGTAGTAAGCCAAAACAAGGGTCACAATCAAAAAGAAGATTCCTAAATAAGCCCATCCATTGGTAGACATTATTAGCCTAAAATTATTGAAAAAAGTTACTAAGAAAAACTCAGGAAGTGGTTCAATCTTATCGACTGTAAACGTTCGGGCTAAATCGAGATTAAACT
>JBPXJX010000515.1:0-7272 GCA_051715525.1 Bacteroidales bacterium | reverse complement strand
TAGAAAGCCTGCAAAACTATCTGGTGGCCAACAACAACGATTATCGGTTGCAAGGGCATTGGCTCGTAAACCTCAGATTTTACTGCTTGATGAGCCTTTATCGGCTCTAGATAGCGAAACAAGGCAATGCTTGCAAGATGAAATTCTTCAGGCTCATAACGATTTTGCTGCAACTACTCTACTGGTAAGTCATGATGAAAGCGAAGTAATAAAACTATCTGATTATGTTTATATTATCGACAGTGGAATAGTATCAAAGCAAGGTAAGCCAAACGAAGTGTTCAATAACAGCTATCCATGCAGCGATAAAATAAGTCCTAAAGCAAAGCTAGTGGACATTGATGGCAATACTCTCAGAATCATGGTCGATGGAAAAATCACCACCATTGAATTGACGTATGAGGAGGTTAAAAAGCTCTCATCTAAAGAAATCCTAGAGTACAGAGAAAATATAAATTCTTAAAAAGAATAATTCCCATGAGTAACTTTTTACTTAAAATTCCTACTTTTCTAAAAGATAATCGCTCTTCAGCATTATGTATTGTAACCAGTGTAAGCGGCTCTGCTCCCGGAAAGATTGGAACAAAAATGGTCGTTTTTGCTGATGGTAGCATCGATGGAACAGTTGGCGGAGGGGCAGTTGAAAAGCGAATAATTGAGGATGCTTTAAACGTTATCAAAGATCAAATACCTCAGTTTAAAGAGTATAACCTGAATAAAGATTTATCGATGACTTGCGGTGGTGCTGTTACTGTTTACATTGAACCGCTTTTAAAGCCTGCAAGGCTTTTCATTTTTGGCGCTGGACATATTGGGAAATGCTTAGCGAACTATGCTCCAGATATGGGTTTCGAAACTTATCTTGTGGACTGGAGAACAGAAATTTTTGAAAACCCAGAAAACATAAAATACAAACAGGTTATCAAACCTTACCTTGAGGCAATAAACGAGATAACCTTCGATTCGAGCACCTATTGTGTAATTGTTACTCCAGGTCACGAGATGGACAAAGAAGTACTTGCTGCCGTTGGCAAGAAAGATTTAACATACGTTGGAGTTATTGGTAGTAAAAGGAAAATCGATACTATCGTAAAACTATTTTTGCAGGATAACATTCTTACCAAGGATGAACTCGACCGGGTTGATATGCCAATTGGCATAAAGTTCAATGCAATAACTCCCGCCGAGATTGCAATAAGCATTCTGGCTAAACTTATCGATGTCAAGAATACCAAAGCAGCAAACTAAGTTTCTAAAAGAAAGCATATTACACAAATGATACTCGACCAAACTTATAGCTTCATTAAAGCAAAACTTAACAACCAAATAGACAACCTTACAATTGAAGAAGTTGTTCTGGGTGCACATCTTTCGGCAGTAAAGTTATCGGATGGAAGCTATGGGGTTGCAAGCACGCTATTAAATAACCAATACCATTGTACAAAACACAACCGCGATTTTGGTGATTTTACTCCCACTAAAATTACTGGGCAAAGCGTTATTTCGCTATTCGAAACCGACAAATCATCAAGTTTAATTGACACACTGCGAATTGCCGTTCTGAATGCAATTTCATCTACAATACTTGCTAATGGGAAATACAAAATAGTTGAGAACACTGACCCTATAGACCTTATCGATTTAACACAGCAAAAAACAATAACCATTGTTGGTGCGTTTCAATCGTACATTCAAAAGATATCAAGCACCAATAATCATCTATTCGTTTTGGAGCTAAACAAAGATGCGCTAAGCAGTGAGAACCAAAAGTATTATGTCCCTGCCGAAGACTATGCTAAAGTTCTACCAAAATCCGATGTAGTAATTATTACAGGGCTTACGCTAGTAAACAACACAATTGATGGGCTACTTTCGGCTATTGCTCCAAATACAAAAGTGATAGTAACCGGTCCATCTAGCAGCATTGTACCAGATATCCTATTCGAGAATAAAGTAAACATAATCGGTGCTACGAAAATTGTAAAACCCGAGTTATTGCTCAAAACAGTAAGTGAATTTGGTACAGGATTCCATCTTTTCAAGTACTGCGCTCAAAAAATCTGTATCGTAAATGAGTAAACATTACGAGCTAAGCGAAAAGTGGATTAAAGCCTCTATAATTGGTACTATTTGGGCTGCCTCAGAAATTGTGCTTGGAAGTTTCCTACATAACCTTCGAATTCCGTTTAGTTCAAATGTTCTAACAGCAATTGGGATTATCATTTTAATCTCAACAAGCTATAAATGGCCTGAGAAAGGTTTATTTTGGCGTGCAGGGCTAATCTGTGCCTTAATGAAGGCTATATCGCCAAGCTCAATCATTATTGGGCCAATGGTCGCAATATTCAGCCAATCGCTGCTACTTGAGTTGTTTACCAGGATTTTAGGACGAAATTTTATCGGATTTATTGTTGGAGCAATGTTCGCAATGACTTGGAACTTGTTCCATAAGATAATGAACTTCATTATCTATTATGGCTTCAACATTGTTAATGTATATGCTGATTTATTGAAGTACGCGCAAAAGCAGCTAAATATCCATATTGATTTAGTTTGGTCACCAATTCTTGTTCTTGCGTTGGTTTACTGCCTATTGGGAATAATATCTGCAATAATAGGGATTAAGGTTGGGCGTAAACTTTTAAACCAAACCATCGAGAATAATACAAACTCCTCAAAACCTTACAATTCAACATTCAAAAATAATAAGGTTTCGTTTGAATATTCTGTTGGTTGGCTATTTACAGATATCCTATTCATAATAACATCCTTTGTATTACTAAATTTTGCGAAATGGCCGATTTGGGCTTTGTCGATTTTGACGATTGTTATAATCTGGGTTATTCGGTATAAAAGGGCTTTAAGGCAATTATCGAGACCCCGTTTTTGGATATACTTTGTGCTGATAACAATGGGCACTTCATTTGTTGTGAGCAAAATCCAATCGCAAAGCCTTATGGATGGGTTAGAGATTGGAATTCAAATGAATTTTAGGGCAGCAATCGTAATCCTTGGCTTCTCTGTACTTGGTACTGAACTCTACAATCCCAAGGTTAGGGAGTTTTTTGTGAAAACATCATTTAAACAGCTACCACTGGCTCTCGAACTTTCATTCGAAAGTTTACCAATGATGATTGCATCAGTTCCTGAATTTAAGGTTATTGCCAAAAGCCCTGTTTCAGTTATCTTTCAAGTTATATCGCAAATAGAGTATCGACTAGACGAGGTGAAGAAGAAGCTATCCAAACATATCTACATAATCACAGGAACTATTGGGCAAGGCAAAACAACTCAATCATACAAACTTATTGAAATATTGAAACTTAACAGCATTTCTGTTAGGGGCGTCTATTGCCCAAGGATAATGGAGGATGGTCATACCGTAGGGTACGATATTGTTGACATTGCTGAAAACAACAGAGTCCCTTTCCTAAGAATTGATGACAATAGTGATTACAAGAAGATAGGTAAGTATATTATCAATCCTGATGCATTGCAGGTTGGGAATGAGGCTTTGGTAAATGCGCTAAAATGCAATGTTGATGTAATTGTTGTTGATGAAGTTGGGAAAATGGAACTAAATAATCAGGGATGGTCAGAGAATATTGGAGAACTGGTCAATAGTCAGGCTATTCTTGTATTCGCAATTCGCAATACCTTTGTAGATGATGTGGTTAAAAAGTGGGATTTGAAGAACTATTCCGTTTTTGAGGTTTCTGATAATATTTACCAAGACGTTTTTGCTATGATTGAAAAGCAGATTAGTCAGCGCAATTTAGTATCATAACTTTATATAATTCTGGTAATCCTCAGGAGTGTTAATGTTTCGATGGATCGAATCATTTTCCAACTCGATTTTAACCTTTGGGTAAAGACTTAGCGCATCAGCCAGAGTTGTATTTAAATCCTGTACATCAACTATTTTATTGATAATCTGATTGGGGATTATAACAGGATGCCCTCCTTTACCTTGATAAACCGGGGAACACCAGACTTCAGAATCTCTTTTTTTGTAAAGTTTTTCAATTGTTTCGATAGAAACAAAAGGGTTGTCAACATTGTGTATAAAGCAGAAATCGGAATCTTTCACTTCGTTAAGTCCTGTTTTTATTGAATAAAATCGTCCCCAATCGGGGTGATGGTTAACAACAAACTTAACGTTTTGAGGGACAACCAGATTTTTACATATGGGTTCCGTTATCTCATTAATCATACAGACAATTTGCTTGCAACCAAAACGCTCAAACTCACCAATTATCTTCTCGATAAAAGTTATCGATGAGTTCCATTTAAGCAAAGCTTTTGGTTGCCCCATCCTTTCGGAAAGACCAGAAGAGAGAATTACTGCTGATATTGTTTCTGACATATTCAATTATACTTAATCCTTCGCTTTCCTCGCTTTCTAAAAGGATCGGCGTTAAAAAACTTAATATCAATATTGATGTCTAAAGATAGCTTTTCTATCAATGTTTTGATATGAATTGGCTCGGATGAGTCGACTATCAGCTCCAAATTAAATTCATTATTTTGGGTTCTCAAAGATGCATCGTAAGCACGAATTGCAGGAATTGAGAACATCACTTCATCCAAATGAAAGATATTTAACTTATTACCGTTTCCAATTGAGATATCATTGCTTATTCGCCCTTCAATATTACCTAACCGATGCAATAAACCTCCACAATCGCAAGGTGTATTGATGAAACGGGAAAGATTTCCTGTTCTGTAGCGAGTTAAAGGCATAGCCTCGTTTGATAAGGTTGTAATTACAATTTCACCAAGTTCACCGGGCTTGGCTGGTTTATTTGTTTGTAGGTCGATGATTTCAAAAATCAGGTCAGCATCACGTAAATGAAGCCCATTGTGATGACTGCAATCAACAGCACAGCCGAAGCCAAATTCAGAATGACCATAATGCGTGTAAACTTCGCATTTCCATGTTTCCCTAATGTTTTTAATTATTGATTGTGGAGCAATGTCTGCAGCAAGCAAAACACTTTTAGGACGAAGTTCGGGAGCAAACTTGCTCATGTATAACATTTCAGCAGGCATTCCAATTAAACAATCGGCATTTCGTGAGGCTTCAATTGCTTCATTAACAGATTTGATAGCAGGAGATATTTCGGAGTTAACCCCAATTCGTGAAAGGCTTTCTTTAAGTAGACTCCCAAGGCTATTTTCAGTTTTATTCGAGATAAGGATTTGTGCCCGTTCCCCTTTGCTAACCATCGTGTTCATCCCAATAGCAAAGAATTTCCTTGTACGTTCGATGTCGTTTTTTGAAAAGAAAATTCGCTTTCGAAGGTTTGTGGTACCTGAGTTTGCAAGAGTGGTAACTCTTACAACATCACTTTGTGGTATTGCTAAAAAGGCCAATGGGTCTTTTGCAAGATCTGAAGGATAGGTAAATGGTAAATCTTCTAAATTACTAGTATTATCAAGCAGTTTGGAGTAAAATTGAGTATTCCTACGAGCATATTCAACCACATCATTAAGTTTATCCTGTTGCCAAGCCCTTAATGACTGAGGGTTTAGACTATGCCCCAACCCTGTTTTTTCTTCAACCCATTTTATTACAGGAGAAATCACCCCTTATTTTTTTATTGCAACAATTAAAAAATAACCACACTTAATACGCTTCATTTCTTCAGGACTAACACCCAAACTGCAATAGAACTCCTGCACTCCTTTATCCATAATCATTTGTCCCCACATGGTTTGAAGGTGATGAGTGTAATCCTCAAATATTTCAACATTAAAACCATTACTTTCAACTATCGAAGTAAGACACTCCTTTGTGTCTAGGTTTCCCAAGCAACCGCCCAATCTTGCAGACTCGCCACGAGCATACATATCGGAGATAATAAGTTTGCCGTTTGGTTTTAGAACGCGTAAACACTCTTGTAAAACTACAGGTTGATTTTTCATCAACGAAAGGCTACATTCCATAATAACACCATCCTTTGATGAATTGGGAAATGGGATTTGTTCAGCAGTGGCTTTTATAAGATTGGCTTGCCCGTTTTGTAAATCAACATCAATTCCAAAGGCTTCGAAACCATATTTTTGTTGTAAATAATTAACTGTAGTACCAGAACCACAGCCAATATCAAGCAATTTGGCACTTTTTTGAAATGCGCAATATGAAATGGCTCTTTCTGTGATAATAAAGCCACCTGGTCTGCTTACCTTGTCATTTGTGCATTTCAGCTCTTCCATGATGATAGATAATAAGCACAGAATGGCACAAATCGACCTTGGTCATATACATGAAAACTACATTTTCGCAATCGCGAAAAATCGATATTCCCTGCATCCTGAAAAGCCATTGCCGTTATGGTAAAACCATGCGTTTTTACTCGATTTAGGAAATATTCCATATCCTGTAGATTTCCAGCCTTTGAACCTTGATTGCTTACACCAATGTCTGGTCGTTGCCAACGACGAGCAACAAACTCTCTATTCTTTTCGGCTGCAGATGGATCGCAGCAGCCAGAAGCAGCATTTCCACGTTTTGAGAGAGGGGCAATTCTATTGTACTGATCAATCACAAAATCGCCATGAAATCCGCACAACGGATGGTCGCAGCACGAAGGCAAAAGATCGTTTGCTTTTATCTGGTAATCAGTTTGCTTTTGAACCTCGTAAACCAACTCATCGAGTGTAAAACGCTCATCATTACTTGGTAATTTTGGAACTCTTCCAAAATAACTGACGGGCTGAAAATGCACCCCACGTACTTTCGGCGATTGGCTAATGGCAAACCTGATTATCTCCCCAATATTTTGAGTGTTAACTCCTCGAACCAGAGTTGGCACGAGCGTTACACCAATATTGAACTCAGCGCAATTATCAATGGCTTTCTGCTTGACAACTAATAGAGAACTGTTTCTTAGCTCTTGATGGATAGTATCTTCAGTTCCATCGAACTGCATAAATACGAACGAAAGCCCTGCATCAGCTAGTTTCTTGACAAAATCTTTATCCTCTCCTAACCTTATTCCATTAGAGTTTAACTGAACATATTTTGCACCTAGTTGCTTTGCTAATCTAATAATTTCTGGAAGATCATTACGCAGTGTTGGTTCTCCTCCGCTCAGTTGCACCAGAGTTTTGCCCTTATCTATAACTTTTATAAGAGATTTTCTAATCTCTTCGAAAGAGATATCTTCCTTCCCATTGCATTGATTGGCTAGACAAAACTCACAGTTCAGGTTGCAATTATCGGTAATATTTAATAGGACACAGCAGGTTTTTTGTTGATGGTCTTCA
>JBPXJX010000514.1:0-6497 GCA_051715525.1 Bacteroidales bacterium | reverse complement strand
AAAACTGTGGACACTCTAAATGCGGATAATATCATAGCTTGATTAACCTGCAGAAAGCCCTCCGATGAAAATCGAGAGGGTTTTTTTATTGTATTTAGCCTATTCAAGTGTTAGTTCGATAAACTCATACCTTGTATTTCTCCAACTTAGAAAAAAGCTAAAATCCTTGTAGTCAAGAAGATAATATGGTAATTTGTTGGAATCCATTGTCTTATTCTAGCGAATAGGGATATTGAAAGGTTGATAAGTCACAAGCAAAAAACGTTTCCATCTCAATAATAACTTGAGATAAGGTATTGGACAAAACAATAAGTTGACATTAAACAATTGGTATAAGAATTTCACAACTTAATTCCATCTTGTTATGTAATTTACTTGCCTAAACACTAAAAAAAATCTACCTTCCCAAAACTATAAGTTAGATCCTTTTTTCGGATTTTATTAAGCCTTAATAACTCATCTCTAATAGTAGAGGTACGATGAGAGAAATAATCCTATCAATCCTATTTTCTCTAGTGTGGGTAAGCAACCTTCAATCGACGCCTGTTGCCAATTCTCCCTCCGATTCGTTGCAAAATGGTTACACCATCGAAAATATTTCGATACTTAACTATCCCAAGGGACCTTTAACAATTGATGATATTCAGAAAGATAGCATTCAGAATCTTTTTGAAAGAACCAAGACAATTGGCAAACCCGGAAATGATTTTTGGTTAAAAACCTCAATTTATAATAGCTCTAATTCAGATATCAATTCGATTCTAAGTGTTTATCCTTACGAATACATCGAAATATACTACAGAAATCCTGACAATAGGTTGGTTTCAAAAAGGAACGGGATAGCCATTCCAACTAATGAGAGGGACTATAAGGACTTTTTTGATGCATTCTCAATTACACTCTTAAAGAAATCGTTTACCACGATATACATTCACATTAAAAATAAATCGACTGATGATCCGAAAATTAAAATACTTTCAATAAATGCTATCCGCTATAGGTTATCCAATGAAACCAAATCTGATAAAGTTCAACTAAAGGTATTCCGCGAGGAATCAGTTTTTCGCTCGCTTATTTCCAAATGGTTTGAACTTGCCGCATTCCTTGGATTCATTGCTGCTATGTTTATATACAATTTCTTTGTGCTATTCTATACAAAAGATAGAATTTACATTTACTACAACTTGATGACCTTTGGAATAATTATTTTCTATGTAAACTATAGCAATTTAGCTCCCCATATACTCCCATTATCGTTCACTACACAAGAGATTTTGAGAACAATGTTTGGATCGAGTTTAATTGCTGTTGGAATGATTCTGTTCTCAAAAAATTTTCTGAATACAAAGGTTAGCTTTCCTAAATGGAACTATTTACTAAATATATTCTTGTACCTGTTCGTTGTAATCATTGTTATTAGGCTGATCTGCATTCAATTCGGCTTTTACAATATCTATTACTATTTCAAGCCTATATTCAATAATTTTACAATAGTGATGACCTCTTCTCTCCTAGTGCTTTGTACCTATGCATACTACCATAAATATCCTTCTGCTGAGTATTACCTAATATCCAATCTTGCTTACTTCTCATTTCATCTAATCTTTGTGCTACAAGGAAGTTTCTTAGGTATTTTCAAAGAGAGTTGGTTTACTAGAAGTAGCCTTGAAATTGGCTATATGCTTCAAACCATGTTCTTCTCCCTATCTCTTGCGGCGAGGTTAAGAATACTAAAACAAGAAAAAGAAAATGCTGAAAGACAGAAGATTATTGAAATTAATGAACTTACAATAGCAAAAAACATTGAACTTGAGCAGATAGTAGCAACCCGAACCGCTGAGCTAAAAAGATCGAATGAGGAGATTGCGAATCAAAGGGATTCGCTAAAATCATCGGAGCAAACCCTTAAAGACCTAATTGCTACAAAAGACAAATTTTTTTCGATAATTGCCCACGATCTAAGAGGACCAATAAGCACGTTGAACAGCTTTATCGAACATATTACAAATAACAAATCAGAGTATACCAACGAATCGATCAACGAGATTTTACTAATACTTAAGGATTCAACCCAAAACACCTACAGTTTACTTGAAAATCTTTTGACATGGGCACGCTCTCAAAAAGGCGAGATACCTTTTAACCCATCCCAAAACAACATAATTAGTATTATTAATCTAAACGTTCAACTTTTTCAGGCAACCTCGGATTCGAAAAAGATTAAAACCATTTTTGAAAATTCCTCGGAGGTAAACGCATTTTTCGACTACGACATGGTGAATACCGTAATACGAAACCTCTATAATAACGCAATAAAATACTCCCATGAGTACGGAACAATAAAATTTAACATCCAACAATTCGACAATAAGGTTGAAGTATCAATAGAAGATTTTGGTACGGGAATAGAACCAGAATTGTTAAATAACCTCTTTCGAATTGATGTTAAATCAAAAAGCGTTGATGGGACTTCGGGAGAAAAAGGGACTGGCCTAGGTCTTATTCTTTGCAAGGAGTTTATTGAAAAGAATGCTGGGAACTTTAGGGTTGAAAGCGAGGTTGGCAAAGGAACCCGATTTATATTTAGCTTACCTATTGCAGGTTAAAAGCTTCTTAGCCCGATGGCTATTCACCCTTTCTTTAATGCTTAATTTTGAATTGTAAGATTTATGAATTCGTATCCATTTCCCCTCGAGTGGAGGAATTTGATAAAGTCATTATAGGCAATTATTAGTGATGCTGTATTAAGATTCGGATGGAAACTTAATCGCTCTGCTTTTTGAAGTTTTTCATCAAGGAAAAGATGAACATGCTTTGAAGTATCGTGAACCAATCCAAATGGAGAAACCGAACCTGGCTCGAGTCCTAAATACTTCATCATCCTTTGTGGCGAAGCAAAGGTTAGCTTACCTTGCTTTAGCAACTTCTCCAGCTGATGAATATTTACTGCCTGCCGGTATTCAAGGATAACCAAATAATGCTTATCACCCTTATGATTTCGAAGAAAAATGTTTTTGCAATGCGTTGAGTCAATGCCTGCCCAATACTTCGAAGCCTCCTCTACGGTAGGCGCAGCAGGGTGCTCATGGTACTCGAATTGAATATTTAAATCTAATAAAGTCTTGTAAACAAGCGAGTCGCCCCTATAAGATTCATAGGAATTCATATCTTACTATCCCCTAAGCTGAGCAAGTGCGTTATTTATTTCATCAAGGTTAAAATAATCTGGGTCGTAATCATCGCCATACCACTCCGTTAGTAGCGAAAAATCTTTTTTCCCTTTTAAACCTAGTAGCTCCAACGACATTTCATAACCAGTTACACCTCCTGAATCCTCGGGTGGTGCTTTTCGCAAGCCACCAATGCAAAGTGGATATTTGCTTTTAGAAGGATCCTCGAAAATGTTAATTAACTGGCATTTAATAGTCCATGAATCGCCGTAGTCATAAACATAGGTTAGATCTTCACCTTTAGCAATTGCTTCGTACAATTTAACCTGATCTTCCTTTTTAATATCCTGCGATTTAAAATCTTGGTAAAAATGTAGATGGAAGTTTTCCCACCCAAATAGTGCTTGAAAAACTTCGTGAAGCACCTGAAGATTAATAGAACTATCAACCTGAAAAGTTCTATAAACCTCCGATTTCAACCCTTGAAGCGTAGCCTTTATCTCAAATATTTTTGCCATAAATTATAATTCGCTTGCAATATACCAAAACTACAAAAGAAATGGATTTAAATCCATAGGATTAAGATATTTTTTAGCAAAAAAGGCCGCTCAAATGAGCAAGCCTTTAAATATATTAGAATGAGGCTTGACTAAATCAAACCATTCTTATGTTTTTCGCCAACAACCTTAAGCATATCATCGGTCATGGTTTCGAGGTTCCATTTTGGATTCCAGCCCCATTCTGCACGAGCGCAAGAATCGTCCATTGAGTTTGGCCAACTATCAGCGATAGCTTTTTTAACCGGCTCAACGTTGTAATTCATAACAAATTCGGGCATGCGTTTCTTAATTGCAGCGTAAATCTTCTCAGGATCAAAGCTCATGGCTGTAATGTTGAAACTATTGCGATGCTTTAATTTTGACGGATCTGCTTCCATAAGTTGAACGCAAGCCTCAAGCGCATCGGGCATGTACATCATATCAAGGAATGTGCCTGCAGGAAGAGGACATGTGAATTTCTTATCTTTAATTGCACCATAGTAGATTTCTACTGCATAATCAGTAGTTCCACCACCAGGTAATGTTAAGTTTGAGATAATACCAGGGAAACGTACGCTGCGGGTATCAACACCAAAACGGGTATAGTAGTAATCGCTAAGCATTTCGCCAGTAACCTTGCAAACACCATAAATAGTGGTTGGGCGCATTACTGTATCCTGTGGGGTATTATCGAGTGGTGATGATGGACCAAAAGCGCCAATTGAACTTGGGGTAAAAACTGCACATTTATTTTCGCGAGCAATCTCCAACGAGTTCATAAGAGCTCCCATGTTGATTTTCCACGCAAGTTGTGGATTCTTCTCTCCTGTTGCAGAGAGTAGAGCTACAAGGTTGAAGATGGTATCAATCTTATATTTCTTAACAATTTCGGCAAATTTATTGCCATCAAGAGCATCAAGCTCTTCGAAAGGACCGTTTTCGGCAAGTTTATTACAAGCGCTGCAGTTGATATCGGTTGCAACTACGTTATTTTGTCCATAAATTGTTTGCAAGTAGGGTACCAGCTCCGACCCTATTTGTCCACCTGCTCCAACAATTAATATCTTCTTCATATAGTAAATGTTATAATTCTTTATTAAAAAGTGATGTTTGCTATTAATCTGTAATTAATTCGACAAAAGTAGATATTTTATTGAAATCTTAATGGGGTAAAAATCATGTTTTGTAAAAGATAAAACATGACTTTTCTCACTAGAGTGAATTAAGGAAGACAACTAGATCGATATCTTTATTGGTAAGGTCGAGCTTTTTTCTTAATCGAGCCCTTGCCACCTCTAGCGATTTAAAATTTTGATGTGTAATTGACGATATTTCCTTAGTAGTCATGTTTAACTTCAGAAAGGCACACAACCGCTCCTCGTTGGGGGTGAGACTAGGAAACTGCTTACGTAGTTTTGTATAAAAATCGTTATGAACCTGTTGGAACCTAAGCTCAAACTCCTGCCAAATATCGTTATCAATTTCGGTTTGTAACTCAACTGCAATATTCTCAACTAAGCGCTGGTTCTCGGGGAGAGCTTTATCTTTAATGGCGACAAGTCGCTTGGCTACATTATTTATTAGCTCATTCTTTCGAACCAAATAGAGTACACTTGTAGCCAACTCCTTATTTTTTATCTCAACATCCGATTCAAGCTTTTCGTTTTGTAACCTAATTTTTTTCTGCGAAATTCGGACGATACCCAGAAGCAATGCTAGTATAATCAACCCTAATGCCAATACTATGGTTACGATGATGTATCTAAATTTAAGCCGCTCTTTTTCAACCTCTCGCGCTTTGGTCTCCTTTTCAAACTCGTACTCAAGTTGAATTTTGGTTGTTTGATTTAATTTTTGCTGAGTGATAAGGCTATCATCAAATTGTTTAAACTTCTTTTGATACTCCAAGGCCTTTGCTAGGTTGCCTTTCTTTTCGTATATCCCAGCTAAACAAGAACTCGTATTTCTTTGGGTTTCAGAGCTACCAAGTTCAACTGCAATTCTTTCGGATTTAAGCGCCATTTCCTCTGCCTTATCGAACTTTTCTGCCTGAAGGTAGAACGAGGATAAGAAATAGTATGATTTAGCCGTTCCAGCTAAATCCTTAATTTTTTCTCTCGAAGCAAGCGACTTATAAAGGTACTCCTCAGCTTTACTGTACTCTTTTTTGTTTTGATAAAACTTACCAAGATTATTATAAATAACACCAAGCGAGCTGAGATCGTTATTCTTTTTGGCGATTTCCAATCCCTTTTCGAAATATTGGATTGCCCTCTGCTCGTCCTTTTTTAGATCGTAAACGCTTTCTATATTATTATAAAGTACGGGTAGATCAGCGGTAACCGTTTCTTTGTCTTTATCTATCCTATTGCCCTCATCGAGGGCTTTGTTGAAGTATTTTAGTGCATTATCAAGATCATCAATCCTATCGAATAGCGCACCAATGTTGGTATAAACTTTAAAAAGCACAAGGTGGTCTTGCTGTTCTTCGTAGTACTTCAAACCTCCTAAAAAAAACTCCATCACCTTATCGTATGCCCCGATGTAAAAAAGCATACTCCCAACTTCAATCTGGCAACGGGCGATTTGCTTTTTATCATTATTCGCTTTGGCTAGCTCAAGAGATTTAGATGCATAATCCAAAGCCTTTTTCAAATCTAATGTGCTATAGTATGATGAAAGTTTTAGGTGGTGGGCTATTTTTTCGTTATAGCTATCCGATTTATCAATTAAGTTTCTTAAACTATCAACGTAAGGCAAGTCCTCCTGTGCGAGTCCTTTGGAACTA
>JBPXJX010000513.1:0-12952 GCA_051715525.1 Bacteroidales bacterium | reverse complement strand
AAATGTTAATACATTTTGGTTAAGCAAAAGTAGTTTGTTAATTCCTATAATTATTAGGTTTTTGGCAGATGCTTATTTTTATCGGGTAAAGTAATCTTACAGCTACATTAATGGCACGGTTTGTGTTTAACTCACCTTTGTGACTTTAGCTAAAATCTATAAAAATGCTGCTTAACATGTTGACACTAAAAAAAAATTTTTAATTTTGATTTCAATTATTAACCTTAAAAAACATTATTATGATTAAGAAAATTACTTTATTCGTAGCTGTTGCCCTTATTGCTATTAGCGCTAGCGCACAACTTGAATTTGGTGTTAAGGGTGGGGTTAACCTTGCAAACTTAGGTGGTGATGTTAATGACACTAAAATGAAAATTGGTTTCATGGTTGGTGGTTTTGCTAACTATGCTGTTAACGATCAGCTTTCTGTTCAACCAGAGTTAATGTTTTCTCAAGCAGGTTGTAAATATGATGCTGGTGGAGATACTTACAAGATAGATCTTAACTACATTGTACTTCCTGTTATGGTTAAGTATTCTTTTGGAGCTATCAACCTACAAGCAGGTCCTCAATTCGGTTACTTACTTTCTGCAAAGGATGATGGTACCGATATTAAAGACGGTATGAAGTCAATCGACCTAGGTCTTAACATTGGTGCTGGTTACCAAATGGATAAAATAGGCATTGAGGCTCGCTACAACCTAGGCTTATCAAATATTAACGATGGTACTGGTGAAATAAAAACCAACGGCATTCAAGTTCTTGTTTCTTATAAATTCTAAGAATTTAGAGCTTAACTTTTTAAAGGCTGCCTGCAAGGCAGCCTTTCTTTTTTTATATAGTTATTCGTGATATTGAGTTGTTTCTTACCTTTGGAAAAAAATTAATACTATAATTATGTTTTCAGGAATTGTTGAGGAGCCCGCTAAAGTTGTTGGGCTTGTAAAGGATAAGGAAAATCTTCATATCACATTATCGTGCTCATTTGTAGATAGTTTAAAGATCGACCAGAGCATTTCGCATAACGGCGTTTGCCTTACCGTTGTTAAAAAGGAGGGGAATACCTACACCGTTACAGCAATTAAAGAAACCCTTGAGAAATCTAACTTGGGATTATTAAAGGTTGGCGATAAGGTTAACCTCGAGCGCAGCATGAAAATCGATAGCCTGTTAGACGGACATTTGGTTCAAGGGCATGTAGATCAAACTGCTGTTTGCACCGAAATAACTGAGGCCGATGGTAGTTGGTATTTCACTTTTAAGTACGATTCCAAAGTTGGAAATATTACTGTTGAAAAGGGCTCAGTATCGGTGAATGGCGTTAGTTTAACCGTTGTTAATTCAAAAGCCGATACTTTCCAAGTAGCAATTATTCCCTACACCTATGAACACACTAACTTTCACGAATTTAAAGAGGGCACTGTTGTAAACCTCGAGTTTGATATTGTTGGAAAGTACATTACAAAACTGCTAAAGCAGTACATGGATTCAGGCCTTTTAAGCAATAAATAATTATGCTGAGGTTAAGGTAATATTTTAACTCGTTAGCTCTGACTTAAACTCAAACATGAAAATCTCTCTTCGGAAAGAACTTTCTGTATACATAGCATTGGCTTCAGCTATAATCTCTGGAGTAATTATTCTTATTTTCATTAGCGGGAAAAGCCAGTATATTTATTTGTTCCCAATTTTAACGGTGCTTCTGGTATTTCTACTGGTTTACTTTAGCGCAAGCTTTATTCTAAAACGAGGTACAAACGAAAGGGCGCAAACGCTCTTCGATAATGTTAAATGGAACTCGGATGGGCTATCAGAGTTGGATTCATATAATCTTATTAGCAAAGTAAATCAAGAGGTTCTTTCTTTAGCTAGCAACCAAACTCGCGAGATTGATAGGCTTAAGGAGATGGAGAAGTATCGCAAGGAGTACCTTGGGAATGTGTCGCATGAGTTGAAAACCCCAATATTTAACATACAGGGATACGTTCTAACCCTTTTAGATGGTGGCCTCGAAGATGATAGCATAAACCGAAAATACCTCGAACGAACTGAAAAGAGCATAAACAGACTAATATCAATTATTGAGGATTTAGAAACCATTTCGAGGCACGAAGCAGGAGAACTAAAACTTGAGTTGGAAAATTTTAACATTGTTCAGCTGGTTGAGGAGGTGTTTGAAGCACAAGAAATTCGTGCCAAGAAAAGGGATATCAAGCTGGTGTTCGACAAAAAATATAAAAAGCCAATCTTTGTTAATGCAGATAAAATGAGAGTTTTTCAGGTGTTGGCAAACTTAATCACCAATTCAATTTATTACGGTAAAGCTGAAGGACGAACAAAAGTTTCATTCACTGAGGATCGGCAAAAGGTCTATATCGAAGTTAATGATAATGGCATTGGAATTTCCGAGAGCGATATTTCTCGTGTATTTGAAAGGTTTTACAGGGTCGACAAAAGCCGTTCGCGCGAACAGGGTGGAACGGGCTTAGGCCTAGCCATTGTTAAGCATATTCTCGAAGCGCATGGCGAAACAATTCGTGTTAAAAGCAAGTTGGGTAAAGGAACTTCATTTGTTTTTTCTCTATCAAAGGCTAATTAAAAGCTTACTTAACAGATTTACAAGCGCAGATAGATTTGCACAGATCTTGAATTAATCAGCGGTGAGTATCATCCGCGTTATTTGCGTTCCAATAAATCGATTTGTTTTTATCATCCATAAACATATCTTTGTGGGTTTTTAAATTGTTTATAAGTGTAATTATATATCTAGATGAAACCTAAATTTCAAGAGTACAAAGGATTAGATTTGTCGCAGGTGAACAAAGATGTACTGAAAACCTGGGAGAAAAACGACACATTTAAGAAAAGTTTAAGCACCCGTCAGGGTCATCCCGAATACGTATTTTACGAGGGACCACCATCAGCAAACGGAATACCTGGTATTCACCACGTGATGGCTCGTTCTATTAAAGATATTTTCTGCAGATATAAAACCCAAAAAGGCTTTCTAGTTGAACGAAAAGCCGGATGGGATACACACGGCTTGCCAGTTGAACTTGGAGTTGAGAAAATGCTTGGCATTACCAAGGAGGATATTGGAACAAAAATTACTATTGAAGAATATAATAATGCCTGTAAGAAGGAGGTGATGAAGTACACCGACCTTTGGGAAGATCTTACCCACAAAATGGGCTACTGGGTTGATATGGAGCACCCATACATCACATACGATAATCGTTATATCGAGACTTTATGGCATTTGCTTCAAAAGCTATACGACAAAGATTTATTATATAAAGGCAAAACCATTCAACCATTTTCACCAGCGGCAGGTACAGGTCTTAGCACGCACGAGCTAAATCAACCCGGCTGCTATCGCGATGTTAAAGATACAACAGCTGTTGCTCAGTTCAAAGTAGTTCGTAATGATAAGAGCGAAGGGTTATTTAAAGAAGTAGATAGCGAATTGTTTATCTTAGCATGGACTACTACACCTTGGACTTTGCCCTCAAATACAGCATTAGCCGTAGGTGGAAATATTAAATATGTTAAGGTTCGCTCGTTTAACCCTTATGGTGGCGATGCTATAACCGTTATTCTTGCAAAAGATCGCCTTGAAGCTTACTTTCCATCAGCAAATGCAGAATTGAGTTTAGAAGATTATAAGGCTGGCGATAAGAAAGTTCCATTTAAGATTTTGGGCGAGTATTCAGGTTCAGAGTTGGCAGGTGTTCGCTACGAGCAGCTTTTCCCATGGGTAAAACCTGAGGGCGATGCTTTTAGAGTGATTACTGGGGATTTTGTTACCACTGAGGATGGTACTGGCGTTGTTCACATTGCCCCAACCTTTGGTGCTGATGATGATCGCGTTGCAAAACAATCGGGAATTGCACCACTCATCCTTCGAGATAAGAACCGCGGCATCGAGCCAATGGTTGATCGTCAGGGACGATTCTATCGAATCGATGATATCGATCCTAAATTCGTGCAAGAGCACATAAACGTTGAGCTATATAAGGAGTATGCTGGTCGTTATGTGAAGAACGAGTACGACTCTTCTATTAAAGACGATGAAACATCGTTAGATGTGGATTTGGCCGTTAACCTTAAGCAGCGCAATAGGGTGTTCCGTATCGAAAAGCACACCCATAGCTATCCACACTGCTGGCGTACCGATAAACCTGTTCTTTACTATCCTCTCGATAGTTGGTTTATCCGCACAACAGCCCTTAAGGAAAGAATGCTTCAGCTGAATGAAACCATAAACTGGAAACCACAAAGCACAGGCACCGGTCGTTTTGGTAAATGGCTTGAAAACCTTGTGGACTGGAACTTATCGCGGTCTCGTTTCTGGGGAACACCACTTCCAATTTGGGTTACCGAGGATCGAAGCGAGATGATTTGCATAGGTTCAGTTGCTCAGCTTAAATCGGAATGTGAAAAATCGGTGAAGGCTGGCTTGATGCCAAATAATCCTTTAGATCATTATAAAGAGGGTGAGTATACTGAATCGAACTATAGCTCATTCGATTTACATCGCCCATTTGTTGATAATATTGTACTTGTTTCGGCATCAGGGAAAAAGATGGTTCGCGAGCTCGATCTAATTGACGTTTGGTTCGATTCTGGCGCAATGCCATATGCTCAGGTTCATTACCCATTTGAGTATAAAGACGATATAAAGCACGTATTCCCAGCTGATTTTATCGCCGAAGGTGTTGACCAAACCCGTGGCTGGTTCTTCACGTTGCATGCAATATCAACAATGCTATTCGACTCTGTATCGTTTAAGAATATCATCTCAAACGGCTTGGTACTCGATAAGAACGGCAACAAGATGAGTAAACGTCTTGGCAATGCAGTTGATCCATTCGAGGTTATTGAAAAATACGGTTCAGACCCTCTACGCTGGTATATGATAACCAACTCGCAACCATGGGATAACCTCAAGTTCGATATTGAAGGAGTTGATGAGGTTAAGCGTAAATTCTTTGGAACATTATATAACACCTATTCTTTCTTTGCGCTTTACGCAAATATTGATGGGTTCACCTATAGTGAAGCCGAGATTCCGGTAAACGAACGTCCAGAGATTGACCGTTGGATTATCTCACTACTTAACACTCTAATTAAGGAGGTTGAGGATTCTTACGAGAACTACGAGCCAACAAAGGCTGGTAGAGCAATTCAGGATTTTGTTTCGGAGCATTTAAGTAACTGGTATGTTCGCTTAAACCGTAAACGTTTCTGGGGTGGCGAATACAATAAGGATAAGATTGCAGCATATCAAACCCTTTATACCTGTTTAGAAACCATCATGCAGCTTGCTGCTCCTATTGCTCCATTCATTACCGATCAGCTATTTGTGGAGATGAACAAGGTTACAGGAAAGCATACTGATGAAAGCGTTCATTTAGGTTCCTATCCAAAATTCAACATATCCTTAATCGATAAGGATTTGGAGGAGAAGATGGAGATTGCACAAAGTATCAGCTCAATGGTACTTGGTTTACGTCGCAAGGTGAGCATCAAGGTTCGTCAGCCACTTAGCAAGATTATGGTGCCAATTCTCGATGAGAATTTTCGTCGTCAGCTTCAGGCTATTGAACATTTAATCCTTTCGGAAGTTAATGTTAAAGAGTTGCAATACTTAACCGATACATCTGGCGTTTTAGTTAAGAAGATCAAGCCAAACTTTAAGGAGCTAGGTCCTCGATTTGGAAAATCGATGAAAGCAATCTCTACTGCTGTAGCAGAGATGAATCAAACCGATATCACAAAACTTGAACGCGAGGGTAAGTTTACATTAAATTTGCCTGAAGGACCGATTGAGATTGTGGTTAAAGATGTTGAAATTCTTTCGGAAGATATCCCAGGATGGCTAGTTGCCAACGAGGGTAAATTTACTGTGGCATTAGATGTAACAGTTTCGGACGAATTACGTAATGAAGGTATTGCAAGAGAACTTATCAACAGAATTCAAAATATTCGTAAAGAAACAGGATTTGATGTAACCGATAAAATCAACATTAAGATACTGAAACATAGCGCTATAAATAATGCAGTGGAGTTACATCGCAATTATATAGCCAGCCAAACCTTGGCAAAGGAAATAGTACTTGTTGACAGCGAACCTGCTGGAGCGGTTACAAACATTGAGATTGATACGGATATTATTACTGCAATTAAAGTTGATAAGATTGGGTAATAAGCTTGCATTTTTGATATTATTTTTTATATTTTTAGGCAAAATTTAGAGTTATGGCAGAAAAAACAAGGTACTCTGACGAGGAGTTAGCAGAATTTAAAGAGATTATTCTGCAGAAACTCGACAAGGCTCGTAAGGATTATGAAATCCTTAAGAGTGCTATCACTATGAGCGAGAGCAACGACACCCAAGATACTTCACCAACCTTTAAGGTTTTAGAGGAGGGTGCAGCAACACTTTCGAAGGAAGAGGCAGGAAAATTGGCTCAGCGACAAATTAAGTTTATTCAACACCTTGAATCAGCATTGGTAAGGATTGAGAATAAAACCTACGGCATTTGCCGCGAAACAGGCAAACTGATTGCAAAGGAGAGGCTACGTGTTGTACCTCATGCTACACTTTGTATCGACGCAAAGAATAGTCAACGATAGTTAATTTATTCTAACGAATTCAGTGGTCGGTGTAAACCGACCATTTTTTTTTATAGTTTTGCTGTCTAAATAATTATACACCGTATAACTCCGTTAAAAACGGAGTGTTACTCAGTGTTTTAAAAGCATGGAGATATAAAGATGTTTCTAAAAGATATGTCACTACAAAAAAAATCAATCTTATTGATTTTACTTATACTTTTCATCGATCAGGCTTCTAAGTTCTGGATTAAAACACACATGGTTATTGGCGATGAGTACCATGTGCTAGGAAACTGGTTTATTATCCACTTTACTGAGAATAATGGAATGGCCTTTGGTCTTGAGTTTTGGGGTAAATCGGGAAAACTTTTTTTAAGCCTTTTTAGAATTGTTGCCATTGGAGCCATTGGTTATTATGTTTATAGGCTAATAAAACATAATGCAAAAACAGGATTAGTACTAGGAATTTCTGCAATTCTTGCTGGGGCTTTAGGAAATTTGATTGATAGCGCTTTTTATGGTCTAATTTTTAACGATTCATTTGGGCAATTGGCAACATTTCTGCCAGATGGAGGAGGTTATGCCACATTTCTTCATGGTAGAGTAGTTGATATGCTTTACTTTCCTATAATAAATACTACTTACCCAAGCTGGATACCATTTGTTGGAGGAGAGTCATTCGTTTTTTTCCGTCCAGTGTTTAATATTGCCGATTCGGCAATTACCACAGGCGTTTTATATCTGTTGATATTCCAAAGAAAGATAATTTTTGCAAAGGAGTAAAATTCCTATTTTGTATCCGGCACCTTTACATCACCCCAGTTTTCGCCCCGTTTTATGCGAGTAACCTGCATTTCGCTAATGCAAAATAGTTTTGCAATTTTAGCTTGAGGAATACCTCTTTGTAGCATCTTTTTAAGTTGTAAAACATCCTGCTCCTTAAGCTTTGTATGATGCCTTTCTCCTGGGAGTTTCCTTCCTCCAAATAGTTTCTTAAAGAACTCTCCATTACGTTTGCCCGCTTCTTCGGGGGTTAACCATTGGAGGTTTGAAACATGGTTGTTATTTAAATTTCTATCTAAATGGGTTACAATAGTGTGTTTATCAGTTGGTTTTAAGAGCCAAACAGAAGCAACAAGTTTATGCACATAGGTGGTTCTAATTTTTCCCTCAAAGGTAAGATTAACCATTCGAAAATTCTTTATTGGAGCGGGTTTTAGAAGTTGCCCAACTTTTTTGTTTATTACAAAAGATTTAACCCTTCCGTAGTTACTAACCCAGTAGTAATCATTACTATTGGGAACAACTCTCCACTCTTCATCATCTAAGGGCTTTAATTTTGGCGACATACTTTATTTAGTATTTATCGTTGAAATATAATGTAATTAAACTTAAAACTATTGGTTTGTATTATTTAAAGTTGAATTACTTACGCAAAGAGGTGGTTTAAGTTTACAAATGTTTATCAATGATTCATCAACCCGCACTTTAATTGTTTGGAGTTTTTCGAACAGGCTTTTGATTATCGAAATATCTTTATCTTCTACATTAATCTTTATAAAATCTCTTATGTTATCTACATCCCTTTCGGCAATTGCAATTAGCTCCATCAGATAAGCGCTGCCATCTGGCTCATTGCTGGGTGGAAAAACAATAGCAAAGTTCGATTTAAGCAGATGAATTTGCTCCTTTTGAGCGAATACCCAAGGTTTTAGAACATTAATCAGGCTATCGGCTTTTTCTAATTCTCGCTTACGCTGTTTCTCATGAATGCGTGATTCAAAAGCCTTAACAGCCTCAATTCCCTGACTTTGACATATTGAGCACGAAGTACCCCTTATTCTCTGTTTTAAGGCGCTTATATCTGTTTGAGTATCGATGGTTGAAAGGTTTTTTAACTCTTTTTCAAAGGAGTTTTGGTAGAGTTGGTCCTCTAGTCTTTTTAGATGATTTGTAATTAGTTGCCCCTCCTGCGACTGAATCATCAAATCAGATTTGAATATATCAGAAAATCGAAGCGAGGCAATTACACTCTCAAACATCAATGGCTGAACTGAAGGGTTAACCTCTAAATCGGTTATGGTTTTTACAAGCCCTTTAAGCTGTTTTAAATTTTGATCATCATCGAGGTAAAGCGAAGCATAGCCTAAAATTGATTCATATTCCCTTTGGAAAACATTAAGATATGTTGTGTTCCCTTTGTATTTATATTTTATTTCATCAAAAGCCCTAAGAAGTTGACGATAATACTGAAGCATGCGGAAAAGGCTACCGCTTAGTGCATCAGTATTGCCTGTTTTGTAGCTGAGTGTGTATACTTCGAGATGATTCTTTAGGTTGGCAAATATTGTTAAGAAGTTTATATAATCCTTCTCCTGGCGATAAGTATCGGCATTAATGAGACCGGCTCTAAAATCGCTTTCAATTTTGAATTTTCTCTTCTCAATATTGGCAAAATTAACCTCATCGCCTGTGACCTCAACCATATCGTAAAGCGATTTATAGTTGATAACAACTACGAGCGGATATTCTGTATGAGCAATTAGCTTTTTAAGGGTAACCTTATTTACTGAAGTATGGTTAAGCGTATCGAGGTAGTTTGAAAGCGGCAAAGGGTCTACCTCTATAGGTTTGCTATTTGCTGTTGAAAGGGCGTACACTTTAATGGAGTGAATTCTTGTATCGAAATTTTTTTGCTCAAAAAGACGGATTGTTGAGCTAAATCGGTACTCCTTTTTTCGGGTATTGGCATCGATAAAGTTGCCAAACTCCCCAATAATTCCAAAAATAGCTTCGGTAGGGTTTAAAATCTTGGAAATGTTTTTTAGCTGCGAGGCAACAAGGCTAAGCATCTGATCGGCATCGTTATTGGTAATTGCACGAACCTTAATTTCGGCATCGATAAAATTACTTGCTGAATATAACGGAAGGTTATCGATTATTCGAATGCTCTCAATATTATCGCTAACGAAAGTTTGATACTTATTCTCTTTATCGCGTGAAATCTGAAAATTGTAAAGCGGATAGGTTATATCGTTACTCCCAAAAAACTTTACGTTTTTAAGATTAGCAGTTATTAAAAGATGCTCCAGTCGCTCTTCGTTAAGCCCTTTTTTTCGGGCCTTACGTTTTTCAGTTTTTGAATTATAAAAATCTAACTCATTAATTAAGTGCGCAAAGTTTTCTCCATTAAAAAGGTAAATATCTGTTGATAGGTATTGCCATTCGCCAGTAAAGTTAAAATTTGAAGTATCTGAAAACACTAGTTTTGGCTCAATGTCGCGCTGAGCTTTTAACTGAGAGGTTAAAACCAAAAAGAAAAAAAAGAATGTATAAAAGCATCTTACCATAAAAGTGTTCAAGTTATCATCATGGAATGCAACTAGCTATTTTCGAGAAGGGCAATGCCTGAAAACCCGATAAGCTTTGAGTTGATAAGTTTTGGGGTAGCCCATATTTGGAGAATCTGCCCGTTTCCGTTAATAGGCTTTGCCTCAAGTCGTATTGGATCTGAGCTCTCTTTTCGAATTAGCCTATCGCGTAGCACGCTCATCAGGAAAATCTCTGTTTCAGGGAATAGTTTGCGAAGCAGTATTCCTTTTGAAATAGCCTCTTTTTTTAAGTTGAAATATTTACAACCAGTCTGATTCAAAAACTCTATTTTTCCAGTTAATGAAACCTCAAAAACAATATGCGGAAGCATATCGGTTAGCTCGCGAAAATGCTGCTCATTTTTTTCGAGTTGCCTCTGTGTTTTCTCCCTTTCGTATGAAAACGAGATAAGGTTGGCGATTGTTTTAAGTAGTTCTACCTCTAATTTATCCCATTCTCGAGGTTCATTGCAATCGTCAAACCCAATAAAGCCAAACAGATTATACTCTTCTTGCAGTGGGAAAATAAGACACGATTTTATTCCTTGAGAAATCATTAGCTCGGCTAAATCTGAGGGCATATCTTTAAAAAAATCGTTAGAGTAGTAATACTCTTTACCCTCAATCCACTCTAGAATCATATCAAGAGGGACATCCTGTAGGTTGTTTTTTTGTGGTTCTACCCCCTCATTACACCACTCAAAGGTATTAGAGGTAGTTTTTTGATTTGGGCTATTCTCAAATATATATACACGGCTAACATTTGTAAACTGGCCAAGTTTTACAAGAACTTCATTAATCTTAGTTTTAAAATCTTCGTTGGTGTTGAGAATATAAGATATTTCGGAAAGGAGCTCGTTAAGCGCAAGGTTTCTCAAAAGTTCCTCACGATGTCGAATATGCTCCATTTCAACCTCTTTTTGAAACGAAATATCAGTTATTGTTCCAGTAATTCTCAGAATTTTACCTACTGTATTTCGGAGGAATTTATTCTTTGAGTGAATCCAAATGTAGGTGCCATTTTTCTTTTTAACTCTAAATACAAAATCTAACGTATCGCCTTCTTTGGTAAATCGTTCAACCTTTGCAGCTACATCAAGGGCATCATCGGGGTGAACCATTTCCCTTAACATATTATGAGAAGGTTCAACCTCCCAAGGCATATAGCCCAATAGTTGAAAAAACATTGGGGAGAAGTACTTTTCGTTAAGTTCAAAATCGATATCCCAAATACCTACCCTACCTGTATTTAATGCAATTTTTAGGCGTTCATCACTTTTTTCTAACTTATTACGAGAGGTTTGACTTTCGGTAATATCCTTAACAGTAATAGCGAGCTTTATTCCTGTTTTGGTTTTAATTGAGAATATTGTATTTTGAATAATCTTTCGTTGGCCATTAAGAAGAGTAATTTGAGTTTCGAATATCTTACCTTCCCATGGGTTAGTGCCTGTATGGGCTAGTTTATCAAAAATATCTTTAAAATTTTTGAGGTATGATTGAAGCCCCTCAGACAACATATTTTGAACGTCCCATAGGTGATGGCCAATGATTTGAGAACGTTTAATAAGAGTAATTCTTTCTTGGGCAGGATTCCACTCTCGTATAATTCCATCCTGATCAATTATAACAAGACCATCATGAGTATTGATAATTAACCCTTCGAGGGTATTTCGGGTTTCATCTTTTTCAATTTCGAGCTTCTTTTTTTCATCGATATTCATATTTACCCCAACCATTCGAACGGGGTTTCCTAGCTTATCCCATTCAACAACCTTACCAATACACCAAAGCCAAGTATAAGTCCCTTTTTTCGAAAGGGCTAAAAACTCCTGTTGAAATGTGTTTTGTACGCCTCTTTTTATCAGCTCTTCGAAATTCTCAAAGATTGGCTGAAATTCAGGATGAATAAGGCTAAGCCACTTCTGATAGTTAAACTTGAATTCGTTAGGTTTGTAACCAAGAAGTGTAAATGATTCTTCGCTTATATATGCCTCGTTGGTTTTAAGATTAAGTTCCCAAACCCCCTGATCGGCACCTTTAAGGGCGTATTGAATTCTTGATTCATCTTGTGATGACAAAGTTGCATTCTGAGGAGTTGGTTTCGATGGCTCTTCAAGCATCATTAGCAACGATGAAGTACCTTTCCAAATGCACCTTTTAATTCGAGGAACATACCAAGTATCGGAGCCACTTTTTGAAGCAACCTTTACCAGCAGCTGATCCGAGGCATTTTTCCTCGATGAGATTGTCATTGCTAAAAAGTTGCGAATGGGAGCTTGCTGGTTAGTGGCAAAAATCTCGTCTATCGACCTATTTGATAGCTCTTTTGTAGAAAAACCAAAGGTTTTTGTAGCTTTCCGGTTAGCATAAACCATCAGATTATCGGCAATTACAATTAATAGTTCATTGCTATTGTCAAGAATTGATTTTAGCAGCAAATCAAGTAGCTTATTGTTCTCTTTTATTAGGTTTGAGAACTGCTTCCCACGTTCCGATCTTTTCTTACCTATGTCCATGCTAATTTAGATCAATTATATAACCGACTAATATAATAAAATGTTGAAGTTTTCGGTAATTTTCCCAATGATTTTATATTATTCTGTTATTTTTGTTTTTTGAATTGTGATTATTTGTCAAAAGAAAGGCTATGTCGGAGAATGAAAGGTTAAAGGAGATTCGCAAGCTGTTGGATTTCACACAAAGGGAGTTCTCAGATGCTCTTGATATTAAACAAGGCTCGTATTCTGATGTTGAACGCGGAAAAGCCGGAATATCAGCAGTTCTTCTAAAAAATCTTATCCGTCGATTTCGTATTAACCCCCTTTGGCTTTGCGAGGGAGAGGGAGAAATGTTTATTGATACTTCTAACAGCGGCACAACTTTGTTAGGTACTAATAGTATTGCTCAGGGCAGTAACGAAAAGGGACGAAAGCATGAGACAGATAGCGATAGTTCGA
>JBPXJX010000512.1:0-1589 GCA_051715525.1 Bacteroidales bacterium | reverse complement strand
TAGAAAGTGCTAATGAGAAAAATGTTCACGTTGTTGGTGCAGCTCAGTTCGACTTTTATAAAAAACCAGAATATATTTTGCCAAAAGATGAGTGGTTAAAGATAGTAGGATTACCAAAAATTGATCGGAAGATAATTTTGTTTGCTGGCGGACCCGTTTCTCTATTCCCTCAAGAGTATCAATTTTTACAGCATATTGATGATGCAATAACAAAAGGTAAAATAAAAGGAAAACCAATTGTTTTGTTTAGATGCCATCCAATTGACAAAGTTGAAAGATGGAAAGAAGCAGTGAAAAATTCACCCAATATTTATTTTGATACTTCTTGGACAGGAAATACAAAACTTACTTATGCTAATATTACTGATGCAGATATTGCTAAGTTGTGTTCAACACTGTACTATACTGATGTTCATGTAAACACTTGCTCTACAATGACAGTAGATGGAAGTGCTTTTAATAAACCGCAAATTGGACCAGCATACGATGAGCTAACAAAGCCACGTAAGTATGATTTAAAAAGTATGTATTATCAAGAATATTTTTTACCAATAATGCAAACAAACGGACTTGCACATGCCTACTCAAGAGAAGAATTAATTAGCTATATAAATGATGCAATAGCAAATCCTCAACAGTATATTGGTAAAGCTGCGTCAATTGTTGAATCAATTATTACTTTTTCTGATGGAAACTGTACTGATAGAGTAGTTGATGTTTTAAAAAAAGTTTATTAGGCTAAATGAAGATTTTACATATAGTAATTAACTACGATCCCTCAATTGGAGGAATACAGCTGCTGTATAAAGGGGTTTCTGAAAACTGTGTAAAAGTTTATAATGATGAAGTAACAGTATACACAGTAAATTCTTATTTCGGTTCTCATAGTAAAAATTTTAAAAAAATTTCAAAACCTCAAGAAACAATAAATGGAGTGCTTATTAAAAGATTTCCATTTTTAAGAGTGCATTTATTTTTTTTTAATTTTATTAGAAAAATTCTAATAAAATTTAACAAAGACCCACATTTTATTAACCAAGCAATTGCAGGACCAGTTTCCTACAATCTTTTTAAATCATTAAATAAGGTTGATGTAGATATTATTTCTGGTGCACCATCAGGGTTTAGTTATATGACTTATCCTCTATACCGACATAAGCTTAAGAATCCAAAACCATTTGTTTACTCAGGTGCATTCCATTTTCAAGATTCTGATGAAAAAATCCATATTTCAAATGAAACGTTAAAGGCAATTTTGAAATCAGAATATTGCATTTGTTACACTCAGTTCGAAAAGCAAAAGTTGATGCAATTAGGCATTCCCGAAGAGATGATAGTTGTAACTGGGGTAGCTGCTAATGTAAAAATGTTTGAAAATGGAAATCCAAATTTGTATCGAGAAAAATTTAAGTTAAAGGATGACGATATACTAATAGGTTACGTTGGTCGTATAGCCACAACAAAAAACATTGCTATCCTTTTAGATTCTTTTGTAACAGCATGCAAACAAAATTCCAACATTTTTCTTGTTATCGCAGGTGCAAAATCAGACTATGCCAGTGAATGAATAAACCATGTTTCATCTTTCA
>JBPXJX010000511.1:0-4076 GCA_051715525.1 Bacteroidales bacterium | reverse complement strand
TAGTACCTGGACAAGCTGCTTTTAATTTAAAATCGACAGTTGATATTGGGTTAACACTAAATGACTTTGTTATTGAACTTGAACATCCCTTTTCGGATGTTGATTTAAACTTATAAGTTATTGCCCATGTTCCCTCATTTGCAAGTTTAGGCGAGAAGGTTGCAAAAATTGCATTTTTTTCAAACCCAGCACTTCCTCCTGAATAACTATATGAACTGATACCATCAATAAGCCTATGTTCGCCAATTATGGTTATTGGTTCTTCATATTTGCAGAAATTATCTTTGATATAAAAATTAACATCTCCAATGGAGTCAATATTTACCCTCTTAACAATCTCATAATCTGTTTGATTTCCGATAGGTCCTACTTTGTATCTAAACCTTAAAGTATCAATCAGATCTCCTTTTGAAGCTTTCTTTATACTAAATGTTGCAGTATTTCCAAATGCTGGAGTTTGGGTTATTGCTCCTTTCTTGCTATAGAAATATCCTTGATAATCTGTTCCATCAATTGAAGGAATGCAAGAAATATTGATAATTGTATCAGGTTCAACGTAACAGTAGGTAGTTGATAAATCAATCTTCGATGCATCTGCTTTAACCTCTTTAATCAACTCATTAGCCTTATAAACCCTTGTTGTCTGCTCCTTTGAACTTGTACAAAGCGATATTGTATCGACATATGTATAAGTTATTTTAACACCTAAGCCAATATTTGAAGCATCGGCTTTAGAAGGATTTAAAGTTGAATCTCCCTCAATTAGGGCTCCGCTAAAAATGCTTTTTTTACTAAAAGGTGTTCCTCTTAAAGTAATAGGTGTTTCATTATAGTTATAATTATGCTTGAGTACTGTAAAATCAGCTGCAGACACAGAGTAAACAATTGTATTTTTAGTTACAGTAGCTGATTTACACTCTCCATCAGCTTTAGATGTTTGATAATAGTATGATATTGAGATAGGTACATTAAATGTTGCGGCTGCAGGGTTGAAATAAGCAAAGGTTGCATCTGCATTCTTTAGAAGGGCTGCTGATGTGCTCTCGAAATGTCCTGTTCCCCCTTCAGGATATACAGTTGATGCAATTAATGAAACTTGGCTGTCACCGCTACAATATTTAGGAGCTAGTGTATTAAAATCTACTGTAGCGCTTATCCTAACAATATTAAAAGAATCGATAACTGTATACTTATTTATTCCTTGAAAATAGGTATAAGTGATCGTATGCCATTTATCGGTAAACCTGCTAGGGTATATTTTAATCTGTCTAGGGCCATTTGCCTCCCATTCAACATTTTCAGTTGCCCCTTCAATTGTAAAATTATCAGATGTAACTAACCCAATAATTCCTTCTGCTTTAATATCATAAGACTGAGCGGCTGTTGGATTACAATATACTTTTGGGCTTAAACCACTTAAATAAGCAGCATCACCAACTACTTTAATATCGAATGTATTAGTGCTCTGGCACGAATTGCTATTTGTCAATAAATATGTAATTGTTTTATTTATACCAAGTTCAGAATCTGGAACTAGCGATGGGTAAAAAACTCCATTGGTAGCTACATAATCTCCTGAAAATACGCCAACACCAGCATCTTTAGATTGAATATTGTCAGCTAAATTGTAGGCGGCTGCCATTTTACTCATAACCACTTCGAGTGATTTGAATAATACCGCAGGTAAAGGGTTTTCAGTTATTATTGCCGATTCAGATGTTATTAATGCATTTCCGGCACCAGAAGCGTCGCTCAACTCAGTTATCGTATAAGTTCCTAAAAGGGTATTAATAACAAATGTATTTGAGGGATGATTACTAATTGGAACCACTGGGTTTATGCCATCAGAGTATTTAAAATTAAATGGTGGCACGCCTGAAAATGTAAATGTTACTGGAACAGATGGAGACCCAAAACACCTTGAAGTTGTACCAGTAATATGATAAGTTGGTTTTGTATTTATGGTTAAAGTTCCACCGACAACTCCAACGGGCATAACCTGAGTGGTGTTGCCAGCATAATCCTTTAGCTTAATATCACCAGTTGTGATTGATGAAACGCCATTAAGGTTAGCATTGGAAGCTTTCACGGTATAAAAGACCTTATAATCTCCGCCACCCATATTCACAAAAACTGAAGGCTCTCCGTTAACTGTAACCGCTCCATCAGCAACATAATCGTTACCATCAGAGTTGATAGAAATTGCAATGGTACTTCCGATAGTATAGTTACCCGCAGGTACAGTTTTTAGGTTTATAACAGGGGGTTTAGCGTCAACCTTAACGCCAGTAGTAACAGCAACATTATTTAAGTCTGTATCTGCGTAAATATCATTTTTGGCATTATCCCTTAAATCCCCGCCGTTCTTAACAATCGCAGCACCCAACACAATACCATCAAGATCAACATGATTAGCGGCAACGATATACTTAAATACAATATTTTGGCTTCCAGTACCTCTATCGTAGTTCGCCCTAACAACTCCACTGGTTAAGGTTATTTCAATATAGGGAGTTCCACCTACAGTATATACCTTAACATCCTTATCGTAAACAGCAGTGAATTCCAAAATACCATTTAATACGTATGTATTGTTTGCAGGAACATTAACTTGAGAAATTCTTGGCCTTGCAGCGTTAATTAATAAACCGGTAATATCAACAGAATTAAACTTTCCTAATGCGCTATTACCCGCTTTATCCTTAATTGATGTACCTGTCCCAAATTTTATATCTTTATTAATGTTAACTTTATCATCAATATCCTTATCCCCTAATTCTATTTTATATTTAAATACTAATGTTCGTGCACCTATGGTTCTTTTAAAATATGCCTGCTTTTTGCCACCTGTAGCTAAGTCAAATTCGATATACATATTATCCGTAGCAGTCGTATCAGCAATAATATCTTCGTTAAAAGTAAAAGTGAATTCTAACAAATCACCAAGGGAGTAAACTCCTCCTGGCACAGTTACAACTGAAATAGATGGATTATCAGCTGGAGGTGTATTATCAACTTCATAGCTAGCCCCCGAGGTTGGAATTGAAGTAATAACATTACCAGCGCGATCAGTGCCTGTTCCTAAGGATACTGTCTGTATCCCGTTGCCAGCTGGCACTGTATAAGTATAAGTATATTCTGTTGTGCTGGTCTTGGTCATATCAGTTAACGAAAGTGTAGTAGGCCCCCCATTTAGTGCGATTTTGGGCTTTGGACTATCAAGCATTGGCTCGCTAAATGTGGCGGTTATAGTCAAATTTGTACCAGATTTATAGAACCCGTTTGATGGACTATATGTAATCGCTGCGGTTGGAATTATATTATCAATGTTATAAGTTGAACCAGAGGTAGGGGTTGGAGTAATTAAGTTTCCAGCAAGATCTTTACCCGTTCCTAAAGTTACTGTTTGTATTCCATTGCCTGCAGGGACAACGTAAGTATAGGTGTAAACCGTTGCGCTGGTTTTAGTCATATCGGTTAAAGCAAGTGTTGTTGGTACACCGCTCAGCGAAATCTGAGGTATAGGGCTATCAGCCATCGACTTACTAAAAGTTGCAGTAATGGTTAAGCTAGTTCCAGCTTTATAGTAACCAGATGCTGGACTGTATGTTATATCAGCAGTGGGTGCAGCATTATCAACTTGGAAAGTCAATCCTGAAGTTGGTATTGATGTTACTACATTTCCTGCAATATCTGTACCTGTCCCTAATGATACAGTCTGAGTTCCACTGCCAGAAGGAATTGTATAGGTATAGGTATAAACAGTTGAACTAACTTTAGTCATATCAGTTAAGGCAAGTGTTGTTGGGCTCCCGCTTAGTGATATCTGAGGTTTAGGACTATCCGCCATTGGTTCGTTAAAAGTTGCTGTAATGGTCAGACTGGTTCCAGTATTATATGTTCCTGATGAAGGGCTGTAAGTAATTGCAGCAGTTGGAGGAGTATTATCAACTTCATAGGTGCCTCCAGATGTTGGGGTTGATGTAACTATATTGCCCGCAAGGTCAGTACCTGTTCCTAAAGTAACTGTTTGTGTTCCATTGCCAGCAGGAACAGTATATGTATAGGTATAAACG
>JBPXJX010000510.1:0-5979 GCA_051715525.1 Bacteroidales bacterium | reverse complement strand
ACACTGCGCGAATTGAGGGTATTGAAGAAGGAGTAAGAAAAACAGCTATCGAGATGAAAGCTGATCGTGTGCCTTTCAACAAAATTTCTCAATATACAGGGCTTTCCGAAGAAGAGATCGAGAATCTCTAAAATGGCTGTGTCAGCCAGACATTTTCCCGTCTCGCCTGCCAACGATGCCTTTCAAGCTGACTCCCTACGGTCGCAGCTTAAAGGCGTGTTGGCCTGATGTACCACACGGTCTCCACCCTCATCATAACACGCTTTGAGACAGTATACAACCCTGAATTAAAACGTATGCTATAATATTTTTCAGCCCTACTAGAATTTCGGCTCAAGAGCATTATAATGAAGGGGTGTGGCACACAGGCCAACGAACATGACCCTCTTGACTGACGCAAGAGGTCGGAAAGATAAGGATATCATTAGTTGATTTGGATAGGAGAACCGATTACAAGTAAAAGAGCTAGTTATTCTGTTGATTTGGGTAACAGACCTGTAACTGGCCTTCGTGTTCTTTCGTCTGGTAAAGGAGAATCTTGTACAGTATTAAGAAGAGGTATGGTAACGGAAGAGAAGTTGTTTTTTCATGATGCTTTAATGTATATTCAAAATGATTTCCTAATGCCGTATTTATCTGAGGAAAAAAATCCATCAAAAATCGATAATTTTATCATAAAAATAAATAAAAATTGCGCTCAAGTAGAAGTAAATGCTATTACAAAATTCAATATATCTGGGATTGTTCGATGTGAGGTAAATAAAGATACTGAAGTAAGTTGGGATTTATTCAATACATTTCATGAAGTTGATATTCCTGATATTCAGAATTTAGATCCACAGACAGGTATTATTATTTATTTTTGCTTGGGTTGGCATCGTTTTCTTTTTCTAGATATTGAACCATTATTTGATCAGTCTAAAAATCTTGAAAACTTGCCTCGTAATTTAGCTGATGGAATAAATAAAAAACTATTTCCAATCCCAACAGAATCACAGATTAATTTACTAGAAAAATATAATTGGTTCCCTTTTAGTATCCTTCCTCATAGTAGATGGTATTTTCATCTTGATCGAATAGATCAAGGCGTAATCTGGGAACGAATTGAGGAAAATTTGCTTGAGGAAATTACTAATGAACATTTATCAACAGCCGTAAATAACTGGAGAAATCATCCGGAATTCTCTAGAGTTCATGGTTTTGCAGAAGATGCCTTGAAACAGTATTTAAACAAAGAATATAGTTCATCTATTTCTATTTTATGGCCGAGAATAGAAGGTTTGTTAGTTCATAAATTTAGTGTTAGAAAAGAAAAACAGATATTAAGCAAGTTTGAATCCGATATTTTATCTCCATTAGAACATTTAAGTGGTTTTTTTCCTCTTGCATTTAAGAATTATTTAAAAAATGTTTATTTTAAATCGTTTGAACCACAAAATTCACCATCATTTATTTCAAGACATTCGTTAGCCCATGGTGCTACAGACTATACAGAATTAAATCAAAAAAATGCTTTAATAGGTTTTTTAATTTTAGACCAAATATACCAACTAATTAATGGATTAAACAATATTTCTAAATGAAATTTATTTTTGGATAAAAGAATAACATATGAAGATAGTTGTTGACCCAGAATGGACATTTATAGAAGCTGTTAATGCAGCTTGGAAAGCATATCCTGGTGGTAAGCAGTATGGCGTTCCCAATAGAATCCGTGTACTTGAACAATGGGCGAATGTTGTTGGGAAAGAGCGGGCAGAAAATGAACTATCAACAATTGTTGCTGAGAACTCAGGAATCAAAACGACTGCTGAATTGCTGGGCTTTTCTGAATACGCTATAAGAAAACTAAAAAAAAGCTTTTCAAAAATGCCCTTTTTATCATTAACTCCAAATTCTGATTCTCTTACACTTAAAGATTTTTTAGCATCAATTCCATTTATTAGTGCTAATTCTGAAATCTCATTTACAATCCAAGTAATACCAAAATTAGCATCTTTATTAGGTTACTCTGATAATGAAATCTTTTTTGAAGTGAATATTGGAGCAAATTTCAGAGAAAGAGCAGACGTGATTTTTGCTCCATCAGGATTAGAACACCCGTATATAATTTTTGAGATAAAGGGCAAAAATAAGAGTTTTAATAAATTTTTTGAAAGTTCACTTGAACAAATAAAGTATTATTGTAGTTTGACCTCTTCATCAATAGGTGTGTTAATTGATTTTGAACAAATAACAATTATTTCTCATGACAATACAAGTACTTTTAATTTTTCAAACTTAAAAGAAAAAGATATTAAAGAAATTGAATTTAAACTTAAAAAGCCAAATTCATTCAAATTAGAAGAAAAAGAGCCATTAGGAACTACAAGCCATAATCTGTTTACAATGTTGAAAGAAGTAGAAAACTCAAAAACAAATGATGAAAAAAAGAAATCTCTAGAGAGTTTGGCTGCAATGGTTTTTGAGTCACATCATAATATTTCTTGTATTTATAAGAATTTACGTACAAAGTCTAGTGAAATTGACATTGTTTGTGAAATTCAAAATATTGATTTAAACTTCAAACTAAGAGACCACGGACGCTACTTTTTGGTTGAATGCAAAAACTGGTCAAAACCAGTGGGTGCAAAAGAAATTAGAGACTTTATTGTGAAATTGCAAAAAAGTAGATTAAAACTTGGTATTTATTTTGCAACTAATGGAATAACAGGAGAAAGAGATGGAGCTGATGCGCTAAGAGAGATTCATTCTGTTTACGATAAAGAAGAGCTATTTGTAGTAGTAATCTCACATCAAGATTTATCCAAATTAAATCATTTTAATGAAGTTATTAAAGTTATTGAACAAAAAATAGAGGCAATTAAATTTGATTTTTAGTGTTGGATTTAATATCTATATAAATCATTTTTTTACGAAAGTGGAGATTTTTTATGACGCGTCCAAGCAAAACAACGGGATTTGCATCAGCAGATAGTGCACATGAACTATTGATAGCATTATCAGCTTTAGCTACTCAACCAGTGGGTGACATTTTTTATTTTGATATTCCTCCATGTTCACAACAAAGTAATAAACAGATCAAAGATCATTTTAATGTGTTTCTCGAAAACGAAATAAAAAGTAAATTAGATCAATATCAAAGTATCTTTACAAAGGCTAATTCTATTAGTGATGGGCATATCAGTCTAAAGGTGTTATTTGTAATTGGAAATAATGAACCGGAAAAAGACATAGATAATATGTTGAAAATATTTTTAGATAATTTCAAATTAGCTACAAATATGGATGATTCAAAACTAACTGATATTCGAGCACAAAAAATACGAATAAATAGTCGATCTGGTTTTATTGGCATATCTATAAAAACAGGTGCTACAGAATTTACTTCAGGGGACTTAGAAACATCACAAGTTCTTTGTATGACATCAATAAAACAAAGACCAATAAATACGATTGAAGAGTGCCTAGTTATAGTAAAAGAGGTTCAGAACATTATCCAAGCTAGAAATAGTCCATTTCAAAAATGAAATTTGTAGAATTAAAGGCCAACCACCGCCATCAACCAGACGCCGCTCCGCTCTGCTGGTTATGGCGATCGTTGCCAGGAACAGCAGAGCGTAAAAACTATAATTCATGCGCTTTTCAGCGATTTGCAAATCTGAGGCTTGAGTGTTATCCTGATCGGGATAATACCTTTTAATAAGCGCAAAAAGGGAATCTGATGAAAAGGCTCTGCTGTCCTGGCAACACGTGCACCCTCTCGACTGGCGCGAGAGGTTTTAAATATATAACATAGAAAAAAGTGCAATAGTTAACACTATGAGAAATAAAATTTTAGCGATTTTGCTTATTTTGTCTGCTTGTGTTGAACAAAAATCAAATCAGGTAATTCAGATTATTACAACAAATTCAAATAATCCCGTACAAATTATACCTTCTTCACAAAACTCAATTAGTTCAAATATTGTAGCATCGGTTCCCGTGGTACAAGCCTCTTCATATTCCCCATCTCCAACTCCATTCCCCGTTCCTACCAAAAGTTCTGTAGAAGCTCCAATACCGATATCAACAAATACGCCTTCTCCTGTCCCCACAAAATTATCTCGTTCTTTAGAAGTGATTAAACAAATGTATCCTGACCAAGGAAGTGTTCCTGATAGTGACGTGCCAAATGAAGTCATTGAAATGCAATTTAAAACAATACAGCCAGGTAGATTTAATATTTTTTATGAAATTCCTTTTAAAGGAGAAATAGAGCAACGTCAACTAGAAATTACAAAACCATTTAATATCCAAACCACTGAAGTTACACAGTATCAATGGTTTAGTATTATGGGTAGTAATCCTTCTCGCTCACGCGGACCAGCGAGTATTAATAATCCAGTAGAAAATGTCTCAAAAAATGAAATATTAGAATTTATAAATAAAATAAATCAAAAAGGTATTGGCGTTTTTCGCTTACCTACAAGAGCAGAGTGGATGTATGCCGCTAAAGCTGGATCTAATGAAAAATTTGATTGCGGTAATGTAATTGACTGCTTTGATTCAATCGCTTGGACTAAAGATAATACTGGAAATAACATTGACACAAGTTTATTTCCCATTGGTTATTATCCAACAACACTACCTGTATCTAAGAAAAAACCTAATTCTTGGGGTCTATTTGATATGTATGGGAATGTAGACGAATTGGTACAAGATTTTCTTTGGGACCCGTTTTCTTTACCAAATGAGTTAATGATTGATCCTAAAGGCCCAAATTCTGGAAGTATAATGACCTGTGGTGGAAATTGGGGTAGTAATATTCTTGTGTTTCAATTTGGAGCTTGTTCTACTTCACTAAGTAGTGCCAAAGAAAAATCAGTTTTTATAGGATTTAGATTGATAAAAGATAGTTAAATAATAGAATTTAAATAACATAATAACAATCAATGCTTTTTTAATGAAAATTTAAAAAAACATGCAAAAATGTAAGACTTAATATGTGAATAAATGGATACTACTATTATGAAAATAATTGGCAATGGGAAAGTTTCTATTGATTTTTATTCAGTTGGTCAGGGTTTATTTACCTCTGGAGAAATAAGTATTAATAATCAACAGTTTATTTGGGTCTACGACTGCGGGACATCATCTAGAAAAGTCTTTTTACAGAAAGAATTTGATCGATTTAAACAAAATATTAAAAATACTAAACGCATTGACTTGTTAGTTCTTTCCCATTTTGACAAAGATCATATTAGTGGATTAGAGGAAATATTGAAAAATTTTACTATTGGTATACTAATGTTGCCATATGCAACATTATATCAAAGATTATTATTAGCTATTAAATATGAAATAAAGGTAAATAGCAAATATTTTGATTTTTTTGTAAATCCTATTTCCTTCTTTTTAAAGCAGGATCGAATAAATTCTATTGAAAAGATATTATTTGTTTCTAGTTCAAGCAATATTTGTAATATTGATGAGAGTTCTAATGAATTTTTATCAGATGATAAAAGTCCAAAGTATAGTCTAATTGATGAAGAAAATTTATCAACTGATCAATCATTTGATAAAATACTTTTTGATTTGAATTCGAAAATTGAATTTCTCACTCCAGCAACTTCAATAACCATATTTAATGGTTGGGAATTTGTTCCTTATAATGATTCTGAATTTTTTCCAAAAAATAATAAAACATTTATTTCTAATGTAGAAAAAATAAAAAAAGAGTATACCAAAACTAAAGATTACGATATGTTTATAAAACAAATAAAATCACTATATAGTTGTGAATTTGGTAATTTACCGTTTAATAAAAACATTATTTCGTTATTTTTGTTTTTTGGGCCAACGTCAAATAACATCATACATTTATGCATCCAGGAAAATTATAACAATCTTATAAACTACATAAAATTATTAAATAATAAAATGGTTTATTCAAGTTCAATTCTATACTCTGGAGATGGATATTTAGATACTCCAACA
>JBPXJX010000509.1:0-5507 GCA_051715525.1 Bacteroidales bacterium | reverse complement strand
TGTTTATCAGCTTCCTTTTTACTATCCTTATTCTTCTTTAAATTCTCTTTCCCTTTAACAATCATCTTATTGCCATTCTCATACTTCTTTGTAGACTCTTTAATGCGAGTGTTTATCTCCTTTAAGTCGGCTTTGTATTTTGTGTCAAGGGTTTTGAGCTCTGCTTTGGCTTGATCATAGGTCTCTTTATCATTTGAACGCATTTGCTTTTCAAGTGGTTTTGTATTTGCAAAATACTCTTTATCGAGTGCTTTAAGTTCGCCTTCAAGGGATTTCAATTCACCTTCGGCCTCTTTAACTGCTACTTGGCCCGCTTGTATAAGGCTATCTGCCGATACAATTTTGGCATCAAGTTTTTCTACTTTAAGTTTAGCGGCATCTACTTTATCCTGAAGTTTTTTCACTTTAGGATCGCCTTGTGCAAATCCGAAATTTACCGAAAGAAATAGGGCAAGCATAATTGATATAGATAAGCAACGGAGTAATTGTTTTTTCATATCGTTCAATTTAGTGATTAATGCTTTTAACGATAAATATTATAAGATGTTTGGTAAAGATAAAAAAAAGATCCCCACATTTTGTGGGGATCTAAAGAAATCATCTATTTTTTCACAAACATAAAATCTCCACCTTCATCTCCACTATCTTTTATATCACCAAACATTGGTGTAACAGGACTTCCGTTAATAACGTCTGTTTTGAAACTACTGAAAAGCTCTTCAGCGGTGAGGTAATCTTTTGTATTTTCGTTCAGGCGTTTAACTAAAAACTCTAGGAACAAACTTTTATCAGGCACTTCGGTTAACGAGCCGCTTGTCATGGCTTGTCGACTTGGATTTTCATAGAGTTTATTTTTTGGGGCCGATGTTTCTTCAAAAGTTTTTCTGGTTCTGAAAATACTACCTCCAAAACATGCATCAGTAATAAGGAGTGTATGTTTAGATTTTATTGCTGCAACATAATCTCGGATTTGACTATTTGCAAGCCAATTTGATGTTGTATTCGACTTAGAGTCAACGGGTAGCCAATATCCAAAGTCAGTCTCTTTATCCCAGTAACCATGTCCAGCATAAAAAACTAGAAGATTGTCATTTTTGGTTACTTTTCGAGTCAATCTATCAAGTTCATTGATAATCTGTTCTCGAGTTGGGTTCTTGATGAAAATTACATCTTGAGGATCGAAGGTGTAGCGTGATGTTAAAGCAAGGCCAAGTTTAGCCGCATCGCTAATTGGCTGAGCCAAATCGGGTACTTGCTCATCGATATAATCATTAGCACCTAAAATTAATGCGTAGTATTTGGGAGTCTTTTTCTCGGGATTGCTAAAAACTAAATCAAGTTCTTCTGCTTCCCCTTTTGCACCTGCAGCCCCTTTGCGTAGGATAAAAAACTTTTGCTCAACACTATTTTGTCTTGAGTCAGTTGAGCGGATGGCTATTTCATTTTTCCCAACTATTAGCGGAACAATAGCTTTGAATGAACCATCCTTATTAATACTTGCATCAATACCGTTGATTACGATACTAAATATTCCGTTGTCATCAGATGCATTCCCTTTAATCTCGATATTGCTTTCAGCAGTTGCAAATTCTTCGCCAGTAGACAATGAGCGTTTTCGTTTATCATCTATCTTCATTGATGATTGAGCATAAGGACGACCACGGCTTGCTTCCTTACCAACAAGAATTACATTAGTAGGGAATGTAATTGTTATGGTTGGAGGGGTTTTATCAGCAATTTCAATTTTCTTAACTTCAAAGTGGTTTTGAGCAGAAGCCGCTTCAAACTTTTTCGAAACAGTAACATTTAAACCTGCCGTTTTTGAAGAAGAAACAGGAAGATCCTGGAATTTAACTTTACCAATTTTAAGGTCAATACCATAACCTTCGTTTGTAATAAACTCAACGCCAAGGTCGAGTTTTTTAGCACGTACCAGATCATCAGGTATTCGCTCAAATATAAATGATGCTTTAACCGTTTCACCATTCTTAACTTCTCTTTGAGGTGTAGAGTAACGTTCAGTGCCTTCAACCTCGGCAACTTTGCCGCTTTGGGCATCATATTGCTGCTTTTTAAAGTCTGTAATGGTAACTAACCCGTTTATCATTTTCAAATCGCGGGTTGGGCCATTATTGGTTATTGAGAGTAGAAGTTCAGCTTTATTTCCAGCAAGGCGGTGTAAACTTTCGATTTTGAAGTTCATCTTTCCAATCTCATCTTGAGTTGGAATAACCGATTTGGTATCGGCAGTTAGCTTGAAAATAATATCACCAGTTAGCTCTGTTATGTCTTTTAGAACATCCCAAATGATTATCTGATTCTTACCGCCAGGAACATTGGCGCCGACGTTTCCTCTTACACTTTTTATTGGCAAGAATGTTTTACCACCATCAATTGAATAGTAAGGGGTTACGTTAAATATTTGGCCAAGACTTTCGCCAGAAATAGCATATTCGATGTTTATTTTCTCACCCAATTGCTTTGCTGTAATGCTTTTAAAGTCTTGAGCTACTATTGCAGTTGAGCCAATAAAAAGCATTGCTGCAACCGACAGAATAAATCGATGTAGTTTGCTCATAGGTATATTTTTTTAAGGGTTTTCAATTTTTAATTTCTGAATCTATTTCGTTAACAACAAGATTTAGTTTAAAGGTATCATTAGCAAAATCAATGCCATTTAGTTTAAATTGAGCTTTATACGATACAATTTGTCGTGTAAGGTTTGTTAATGCGGGGTTGTGCTTCTCTCCTAAGTTTTTAACTTTTACTTTTGCTTGTTCTGTTTCTAGAGTTAAGAATCGAAGCATTTCCCTTGTAAATTTACTCCATAATCCGTTATAACAAACAAGAGGCTGCGAATTTTTATCCCATTTTGGTGATGCATATTTGTATAAATAAACCGGAAATTCATGTATTGAGTCAAGAAATTGGGAGTAAGCTAAAAATTTATTTCCTTTCTCTCGATAAAGTGAATGAGCAGATATAATGCTTTTTTCTGGCTGTAAAAATGAAGAGCGTAACTCATATTCTGCCTGAACTTCATAAGCATTTTCTACCTGATTTTCGATGTAAATTACAGTTCCAACAACCGATTGTGATTCGTTTCGTTCATCGAGTGGAATAATATTGCATTTAACTAAAACTAAAGCCTCATTATACCTAGTTAGGTGGCTATCTATTAACGCAAAATCATAATTATTGACCTTATTTAATGATGAAACTTTAAAGTAGGTATCAAATCGCTGACGAAAGTCGGTATACTTTCCTGATTCCTTTTCTGATGTGTAAACATCTCTGTAGTACTGAAGTTTTGAGCCATTAAATAAGCATGCAATGGCTTTTGCTCTATGCATTGCCATCTCTTTAGCCTTATTAGGCTCCATATCAGGATCGGAAATCCCTACTGTGTAAAAACAATTTTGATTTCCTTCAGGTAAATTAAAAAACCATGATGGGAGCGTGTCGGGGTAGAAGCTAAACTGTTTAATATTTTTAAATTTTACAGATTCATTGCTCGTGTTGCCACTTGTTTCTTTTTCAAATATTTTGATAAAAGTGTCACTTTGGGCATTTGTTTTGTTTAGCATAAAGATTGTTAAAACAAAAGCAAGAGGCGCAATTATGAATCGGGTTTTCATTAGGGTAAGCATTAATAAGTAAAAGTATGAAAATATAGGTACTATTCTCAATACTTCAAATTCAATTTTGATGTAGCGATAAATATCTTTTACCAAAATCAATTTTAATACCAATTATTAATTTATGCAATGATATAAAAAAATAAAGGCTACCAATGTGGTAGCCTTATTCTAATATGCATAATTTGTAAACTAGTTCTTCGATACCAGCCAGTTTTTCGCATTATCAATGGTATTGAAATATTGTAGTTCAATACCAAACATCTCTCTGGCATTTTTATTCGCCCCATCCATGCTCATTTTCCCAAAAATATCGTCGGGGACTACAAATGCGAAATATTTAAGGCCTGCTTTCTGAGCTTTTGGAAACCACACAGTGTTTAGCCATTCTTGTACCTCGGGCTTAAGCACTTTCATCTGCTTAATGTCGTTTAGCTGTTTTTTTATTTTTTTGGTTTCAAGGATGTTGAGGAGCTCATTAGCAATAGTTTTAAACTCATCTGGTGATAGAAAACCAATAAATGTTCCGATAGCAGCGTTTGTTTTTTGGTCGAACACTGCAGTTGATCCACTTTCTTTCATAATACTTTAGTTTAAGTTTGACAATTTGCTAGATTATTTGAGTTTTGGTATTAATTCATTTGAGAGGTAGTTGATATTCTCTTCCATCGACTCAAAAATGCTGTAAGGAGGAGATATAAGCACACCCTTTATAGGTTTTCCTTTTACTAACTTTTTAATTCTTTGTGCTACATCATCGGGTGTACCTGAAAGGGTTAGTATTTCTACATAATCATTGGGTATTAGAATACTTGCTGCTTCAAAATCACCATGCTTCGATAGGTCGTCAATATCTTTTATCAATTTAGAGTTGATGTTAACGCCATTGTTCTTTAGTATAGTTTTTAGGTAAGGAATATAAATGGCAAGAGTTTTCTTTGCCGTTTCGATGGCTTTTTTTTGGTCATTGGCAACGCAAACCATACCACCAATCGATAGATGTTTTGGATTATTATTTTCTGATTCTTTAACCCCTTTTTTAAACTCCTTCAGAATAACCTGTAGGTAAGACTCTGTAAATACTTCAGCAAGTTGAACCTCATCTGTGTACTTACCTCCGATGCGAGCCATTTTTGGATTCCATGTTGCAGTAATTAGGTATGGCTTAGCAGGTGTTGGAATTCTTAATACAGCCTTTTTTGTTGAGTTGAATATTTTTCCTTTAAATGGTTCGTCTTTTTTTTCGAGCAGATGCTTTGTAAGCTGAACGGTTTCTTTAAAGGCATCGCGGGTGTACTTTTCATCAATTTTCATTTTGAGAAAATCAAAAAATGCACCTCTTCCGAGCCCTATTACAGATCGTCCTTGGCTGACTGTGTCTAAAAAAGCTGCATTTGAAGCAATAAGCGCAGGATGTCGGTATAACCCGTTTACCAAGCATGGGCCAAGCTCAATTTTTGAAGTATTTGCCGCAATTAAGCTTAGAATCGGAAACGATGGGTAAAACATTAAATCATCGTACACATAAAGTCGACTAAAGCCATTAGCTTCAATTAATTTGCCGTACCGAATATACTCATCAGGTGTAAATCCTCCCTGAAGGGCAATATAAAAATCTAACCCTTTTTTCATGATGATATTTGCTATACTTTATGGAGACTAGTCTTTTCCGTCGATATAAACACCCTTTATAAATCCTTCCTCAGTTTCTCCGTGGTGAACTGGAAGTTCCTTATTTGTTAATTTCCTAAATTCATCAGCTTTATAAAGCATGTCCACCTTAATAACTTTTTTACCATCCACTTCTGAATAATCAAAGATTGTGTCGGGTCCAACGTGCACTTTCCCCCCTGATGGGGCATAAACGTA
>JBPXJX010000508.1:0-5887 GCA_051715525.1 Bacteroidales bacterium | reverse complement strand
TGGAAATTTTAAAAAAAATGCTTATTATTACATTACAAATATTAACCAACTAGTTGCGTTAGAACCTTGAATGTACCTCAAACAGCCATTTAGTTATTTTTTATCTTTCTTCTTCTCTTCCTCTTTTTTTACGATTTTAACTTCATAACCAAGTTTCTTAATTGCTTCAGCTAATTTCTCATCGTTATTTTTTGAAGCATCATACTTAATCGTTACAGTTTTTTGCTCGAGGTTAGCAGTAACCGATTTAACTCCTTTTTCAAAGGCAATCTCCCTTTCAATCTTTTTTTGGCACGATTTGCAGTGAAGAGATGCTGAAATGCAAACCTCTTTTGTTTCATTTTGCTTTTGAGCCGATGCGCTTTGTGGCATACCAATAAGTATTGCACAAGCTATTATTCCTGATATTAAAATGCTAATTGTTTTCATTCTTCTGTTTTTTTAAGTTTTACGATTGTGATTCAACTGGATAACCGATAGTCCCCAGAGTTTTGGCTATATCCTTTGCAGTTAGCTTATCCGGAGAGTAATTAACGATAACCTCTGATTTGGTTAGGTCGATATATATTTCTGAAATACCATCAACCCTGCTTAGCTCTGTTTTAATGATGTTAGCACATCCGTTGCATTTCATGTTTGCAACAACAAATCTGTTAGTATTCATATTGTTATTTAATTAAAAATTGTCATTCTAATTCCAGCATAAATTTTTCGTCCGGTTATTGGTCCCCAAACCATTGATGCATCGAAGTATTGGCTATATGGGTCGTTGGGCGAAACAATAGGGTTTTTCTGCATAAATCCTGTTAAATTTTCACCACCAATATAAACCTCAAATTTACGGAAATACTTAGTTATTTGAGCATTCATAATAGTGTACGGTGCAAATGTTGGTTCATGTTGCAAGTCAGTAGGGTATGAGCTCATATCAACCATATTACCTCCTCCGTTAAATTGAATGGTATAGTCGAATTGCCATTTTTTTAGAGGTGTTTTATACCCTAATGATATCAGTCCTTTGTATTTACTCAATAAAGGTTTTTGTTCAAGTTTACCGTTAATGGTAGTTTTAACATCGTTTAAACGCCATGCCGCTGTTACATCAAACCTTTCGAATGGTTGATAGCTAACTTCAACTTGTAAACTATTTGAAAAAGATTTCCCCTTTAGGTTATAAAAAAAGATTGAGTTCACATCCTTATTCATATCAACAATAATTTGATTATTAAAATCGGTACGATAGTAATCGGTGCTGATAGTCAACTCTCTTCCATTCAACTTATAGCGTTGTGTAATATTGAGCCCTGTATTTAAGGCCTCCTCCATTCTTGGTGCATCGCTAATAACGATATTTCTTGAGCTTGCAAGCAAATAGCTGTTTTCACTTATTATATTAGCACTTCTAAAGCCTTTCCCAACACTTCCCCTGATTGTTAGCTGATCAAATGGCTGATAGCGGATGTGGGCACGAGGAGTAACAAAACCTTTGTATTTATTATGATAATCGTACCGAATACCGCTCATTAAAGTCAATTTTTCAAGAAACTTATATGTGTATTCGAAATACCCACCAGGTACAATTTCTAACCTATCAAGGTTTAAAGTTTCAATATTTGAGGCATACAACTTTTCATTGTAGTTATCGAGGTTTAGGCTTAAACCTGTTTTAATGCTGTGATTTGTTGTGCCAATATAAGTAATAAAAACGATGTTTGAGTTGTAACTCAACTGGTTGGCATTATAGGTTTTGAGCCCAAATACCGACTGCTGATCATGATGCGAAACAGAATTTATAAAACCTATACTGGTTTGAGCACGATCAAAGATATAGCCCCCTTTGCTGAATGTTTCTAGCCTATTTATTTTGACATTTATTCCAAATGGATTGCCAGGGGCAATAATATCACCTGAATTATACTTCATATTTCCTGCTAGACGCTCCTCTTTTAGGTACTTAATTCCAAACTGCGATTCAACCTTATCGGTATGGTAATTCCACCTGTTGAAAAGGTTATACTGCTTTATTAATGGGTGATCTAAAAACGAGTCCATGTTATGATCTACTCTGTTTTGAGAATACTCACCATGTACAAGCACCATCGATGATAGCTTATCGGTTACCTTAAATCCGTAGTTGGCGTTGAACTCCGACATTCCCTCGTCGTTAGAGTACATGTTTACAAAGAATTTTTCCTCGCCTGTTGGCTTTTTATACTCAATGTTTATCTGTCCAGTAACGCTCTCGTAACCATTGGCAACTGAAGCTGTCCCTTTCGAAATCTGTATCGATTCCATCCAAGAACCCGGCACGTAACCTAACCCAAATGTTGAGCCGAGTCCTCTAAGAATAGGAATATTCTCAGCTTGTAGCTGAGTGTAGGTACCTGCTAACCCAAGTAGTTGGATTTGCTTTGCACCAGTAACAGCATCGCTATATGATACATCAACAGAGGCATTTGTAACAAAACTCTCGGAAAGGTTACAACATGCAGCTTTCTGAAGTTCGTGTTTTGTTACAACTTGAGTTTGAAGCGCATTCAAACGCTGAAAATGAGCTCCAGAGGAATACCCTTTAACGGTTACCTCGTCCAAGAAAACTACATTTGATAATGCATGCTCTAAATAGTATTGATTTTTTTCAATATGCAACGTATCGGTTTTATAACCAACAAAGCTGATAACAAGCATATGCCCCGATTCTTTATTTCGTAAAAGCTTAAATTCGCCTTTAGCATCAGTTGTTGTTCCTGCAGTATTGCCTACCCAGTAAATATTTGCCCCTGCAATGGGCATTAAATCCCCTTTCTCATTCTTTTCAGTAATCCTTCCCTGCAAATCCTGGGCATTAATTGAGGCGGTTAAAAAGATGAGATATATTCCAATGATATATCTAAATATTTTCATAGCAAATAATTAAAATTAATTAAAGGTTAGAATTAGCCCAAAGAGCTATTCGTTAGGATTTAACGAATTAACCTTAGAGAAAGCGTGCTAAGAAATATTGTCGGGAGTTTTGCTCTGATGTAGAAGATTGATAAGTATCCTACCTGCTGGTTTTATAGGTGGTGAATTTATAGGTAGGTAAAGACTCTTTAATGGTACTAAATTGGTAGCTAATTCTGCAGCACTTCTATTATTACTTAAAAAGAGGATTGCTAAAAACTCAAAATTTGAATTTACTACAGTAGTACTTGTATAAGTAAAAAGGTCTTCAACCTTAATGGTAAAATGTTCATTTTTACAACCGCAATCGGCATCATTAAGATTGAGAGTTTCTGTTTTGCTTTCGCAACAAGATGAAACCTCTTCGTCATGACATTTATGCTCAACAAAAAGTGTTGCAACAACCCTGCCTTCACACGAACACTTATGAAGGAAAATGCTAAGCCCAGTTGATGCTGTTAAAAAGGGAACTAGCATCAAAAGCACTGTAATTCTGTATGTTATTTTTTTTAGCACTTAAGGTTACATTGAGGTCTATTACGCAAGCAAAGCTATAATGTTACAATTCATATAACAAGAAACTGCTGTTATAGTTTTGTTAAATATTTACTTTGTAATTCCACAACCCCCATTACAGCCCGCACAAGCGTGTGAGGTTGTTTTTCCTTTCTTAGGTACAAAAATTCTGAATAACGAGTAAGCAAAGTAGCCAAAGGCTATTATTATTGCTGCAAAAGTTAATATTTCTTGTATCATATCTCAGAATATTAAACTACCAATTTGAAATACGGTAAAGGAAACGAGCCATGCTAACATCGTGGTTGAGAATATAGTGAATAATGCCCATTTCCAGCTACCCGATTCTTTTTTAATTGCTGCAATCACAGCAACGCATGGGAAGTAAATAAGTATGAAAAGAAGGAAAGATAAGGCAGTTAGTGGGGTAAAAACCTTTTCACCCACATTATTTCCCGATTTGTGTGTTTCGTTTTGTAGTTTAGACTTTAAGGTCAATGAGTTTTCATCAGCGTCTTTTTCGGCTTGATATAAAACGCCAAGCGTACTAACAACTATTTCCTTGGCTGCAACTCCTGAAAGGAGACTAACACCCATTTTCCAATCGAAACCAAGAGGATGGATTACTGGTTCTATAAATTTTCCAACCCTGCCTAAGTACGATTGTTCTTGCCTTTCCGATTCTTTTTCGGCTTCAAGGATAATTATTTCTTCAGCAAATTTTACTTTAGATATTGAATCAGTATTAGCATTCGAAATGAGCTGTTTTTTTTCAACAATTAGTCTGCCAAAATCTTTTGAAAATTTAGTATCGCGAGGGAAATAACCTAAAGCCCATATAAATATTACAGCAACAAGTATTACTCCTCCCATTTTTTTTAAATATTGCGAGCCTTTATGCCACATATGTAATACCGTTGAACGAATTGTAGGAATTCGATAAGGAGGCAACTCCATAACAAAAGGAACATCGTCTGACTTAAAAAAGGTGCGTTTAAACAATAACGCTGTTCCAATAGCAATTAGAATTCCCAACATGTAAATTGAAAATAATACTAGGCTAGCATTTGAAGGGAAAAAAGCTCCAATAATCAATATGTAAACAGGAAGTCGTGCGCTACAGCTCATGAATGGGGTGATGAGCATCGTGAGAATACGATTATTTCTATTCTCAATGGTTCGTGTAGCCATTATTGCAGGTACGTTGCAACCAAAGCCCATTATAAGTGGAATGAATGATTTGCCATGCAATCCAATCTTGTGCATCAACTTATCCATTATAAACGCTGCGCGAGCCATATACCCTGTATCCTCAAGAAGTGAAATGAAGAAGAATAGGATAAGAATATTAGGCAAAAAAACGATTACACTTCCAACACCATTTATTATCCCGTTAATTAACAAATCCTTAAATGGACCATCGGTCATGATGTTATTAAGGAAGTTGCTAAAAAGATGAACCCCACTATCAATCCAATTCATAGGGTATGATCCCAGCGTAAAAGTTGTGTAGAAAGTAAGCCACATGAAAAAGATGAAGATTGGAAATCCAAAAACCTGGTGGGTCATTAGGGTATCAACAATCTCGGTAGTTTTATGCTTGCTCTGATCACCTTCATGAAGGGTCTCCTTTAGTGCACCAGCAATAAAACCATATTTTGAATCGGTTATAAGGGTTTCAGAATCCTCTTTAAAAATCCCTTCGAGTTTTTTAATCTCCTCTTCGGTAATCTTTTTAATTTCCTCGTAGTTATCAACCTTGGCTAAAAGCGAATGTACAAGTTTATCTTTTTCAAGAAGTTTGATGGATAGATATCTGCTTGAATAGTCAATGGTAATATTACAGTTTATTTTAACTCTTTGCTGTATCTCTTTTATTGATTGTTCGATATACTCTCCATAGTTGATATGAATATGTCGAACAGTTTTATCCTTATCGGCAAAAACATTGACAATTGTATCAAATACTTTAGTAATTCCTTTTCCTTTTGAACTAACAGTTGGAACAAAAGGGATACCAATCATTTTTCCTAGCGATTTGTAATCGAACATATCGCCCTTATGTATTAGCTCGTCATACATATTAAGCGCAACCACCACTTTAATATCCATGTCGATTAGCTGAGTGGTAAGGTAAAGGTTTCGCTCAAGGTTAGATGCATCTACAACATTTACAACAACATCAGGGTTGTTTTCGTGGATATACTTACGAACGTAAACCTCTTCGGGAGTATATGCTGTTAGCGAGTATGTTCCGGGTAAATCGGTAATATTGAACGTGTAGCCTTTGTATTTAAAGCGAGCATTTTTTGAGTCAACGGTAACTCCACCATAGTTGCCTACATGTTCGTGCGATCCAGAAGCATAGTTGAAGAATGTGGTTTTACCGGCATTTGGGTTGCCTACAAGAGCTATATTGATAACTTTA
>JBPXJX010000507.1:0-1043 GCA_051715525.1 Bacteroidales bacterium | reverse complement strand
CATTAAAGACTCACCCAAAGAGCGATATGATGATTTGATGAAAAATCATCCTGAAATAATTAAAAGGGTGCCACAGCATTATATCGCTTCCTATTTAGGAATAACCCCAATTTCGCTTAGTAGGATAAGAAATAGAAAGTAAGTTTCATTTCTTAACAATTGTTATCGTTGCCATATGAACTTTTAAGGAATTTTGTTCAAAAGAAATTGGCGTATGATACAACGATTATTCAAGCGAGAGCATGCGATCACAGCATTTGTTTTGCTCGATACTAAAAAATGCGAAGCATGTTGGAAATGCCTGAGCATTTGCAAATCTAAGGTGATTGGCCGTATAAACCTGCCATGGCATAAGCATATCCGTTTCGTTAACGGAAGCGCTTGCATTGGCTGTTTGATGTGTGTGAGAATATGCAAGCAAGTGCTATAAGTAAGCTTGGTAAGAGGTAGGAGGGTTGTTCAAATGGAAAGAAGCATCTATCGGGTTATACTAAACCTTGGGCTACTCATTTCGGGTATTGCAACTGTATTTTCAGGATTACTTATTCAAGTTAATTACCATATGGGCAACCATGGCAACATAGAAGTAAACGATTGTGTAATCGGAATAAGTTATAATGGTTGGTCTACTATTCATAAAATAGCTATTGTTGTATTCACTTTGTTGATAACATATCATATTTACCACCATCGGCAATGGTATAGAGTAGTGGTAAAGAAAAAGCTCTTTGCAAGGAATAAACAAGTAATTATTTTATCGGTGCTATTTGTTTTAGTTGCCATTACCGGGTTTACACCATGGTTTATAGATTTACTGAATGTCGATGAAATGCTTAGGAAAGTTATTATTGAAATCCACGATAAGCTAGCCATAATTATTGCGGTATACCTAACCCTACATATTATCAAAAGGCTGAGATGGTTTTACCAACTCTGAAAAATGAAAATAACAATAGCACATAGGCTAATATTCAGTAGTCAATAAACGATACCCCAAGCCACAGAACTCACAGCTCAGAATAAAAATGCGTTAAGTTTAGGCT
>JBPXJX010000506.1:0-2388 GCA_051715525.1 Bacteroidales bacterium | reverse complement strand
AGTTTATCGCTAAAACGAATTCTTGGAGATAGATTAAATCCTATTCCCTTTTGCCTATAATTATCGGCAAACCAAAAGTTAACTCCGTGGTCTATTACAAAGGGTTTACGATAATCTGGAGAGCCAAAAAGACGAAATGATGAGCGGTTAGGTAGAGTAACCTTTTGCCCGGGAGTTTCTGAGATATAAAAATCCGATACTTCTCTAGTTTGTACCTCGGCATTTAAACCTATAGTATAATTTCCTTTAAATGTCGTAGTTCTTAGCTCAAACATTATTAAGGAAGCACTGAAAGTTCTAGGTTTGTAAAGACTTTCATGGTAGTACATTACTTCGGAGTTAAGGTTGAGTAACTTCCAAAAAGGCTTAAATACCTTGTATTCTAACTGAGCCCATGACGAAAATTCGTTTGGACTTTGTAAATAACCCATATCGTTTGGGTTATAAGTATCACTTTCGATATTATTGCCTACTTCAAATTGAAAATTCCCTTTAGTTCTAGAAAGCTCGATGCTCGATTTAAAACCTCGAGATATTGAGTCATTAAAAATTTGGCTAACCGCTCCATTTCCAGCAATGGCATAACTATTAGCTTTATTCCTTAATGTAAATTCAGTTGCAGTAACATTGGCCGTATATTTGCCATCAGGACGATATAGGTTAGTATTTGCAAGGCTTAGATCCGAGTTATTCTTTAGAGTTTGATCAAAAACCACCATATTATAATTAGTAAACCCTTGAGTCATTATTTTCCTGCTATCTCCTGCAGTATTATGAATAGTAGCAAAAGTATTTGAGGTCATAGCATTGAAAAAACCTATTCCTAAGCCACCAGCCGTTCTACCAGAAATTTTCGTGGCATTAATCATCTTTGTTTCAATGGGGTTATCGACTATATTTTCATCTGAATTAATCTGTGATTTAACATCATAATAATGAACAGGTCTTTCTCCAACCCGACGAGAGTAGAAAATTCCACCTTTATTAAACAGTTCTGTCCCCTCAGTAAAGAACGGCCTATTTTCTTGATATTGAACTTCGAATGGGGACAGATTTAATATCCTGTAGTCTGCCTTAACTTGACCAAAATCAGGGATAAGTGTCATATCAAGAGTAAATGCCTCGTTAATGCCATACTTTAAATCTAAGCCACCGCTTAATCGATAGTCTACACTCTTCTTATCATAATATTTATCAGCATATGCTGAAACATAAGGGCTTAAAGACAACCTAACCGGAGGCTTAACATCAACAATACCAGTAAGTTCTCCCGATTGACTAACAACACCAGAGATCTTCTTATCAACAAAATTCCATGAGCTCCACTCATTATAACGCTTTATCAAACGAGCAAAATTTAGCCCCCAATTTTGAGTGCTACTTTTTGAAAAACGCAATGCTGAATAGGGAATTCTCATCTCAACAACCCACCCATTTTCATCAAAGCTGACCTCGCTCATCCATACAGCATCCCAGCTCATTGATTCATCTTCGCCTGTTACTTTAATATCAGTTTGTACACCTGAAGCTGAAACTATGAATTGGGAGTAATTTATCCCATCGTTATATGGACTAATAAATACCTTAAAGTAATCGGATTTTAGGTTATCGTTATCCCTTTGACCTAACTCGCGATATATCAGGCTGGGGCTTGAATCGTACAAACAAGCGCCAATATATATAGCGTTATCATCATAAAGTATCCTAACTGATGTTTTTTCGGATGGATTAGCACCATTATATGGCTCGTGCTGAATGAAATCTGATGCCTCTGGAGCATTTTGCCATTCAATCTCATCTAATTTACCATCAACAACTATTGAACTGGATATCCGAACAGCTTCAACTTTCTTTTTTTCTGCTTGAGCGAATGCTCTTTCAGTGCTGAATGCACAAATTAATAACGCAAATACAAGTACCCTTCTATTCATCTCTACTTTTGGATTAACTCAATGTAAGAGTAATATTCTTATCAAGGGTTTAATGCGTATAACAAAAAAATATGTAACAAAAAGCACAAATTACAGACTGCTTAAATCTTACATTTTTAAGCTAAGAAAAAATTAATAGAACGCAAAATTACCATAAGGTAATGCTTGAAAAAAAAAGGATTAGCCATTTCTACTAAGTCAAATTCAAGCATAAAGACCCAGAGACACAAAGAAAATATTTCTTGCGTCGTTGTGGTTTAGCGTTTAATTTTTCCTAAAACTCCGAAGTAAAGTAGAATTTAATATCAGGGAATTTCTCTTGGGCCATTTGTAATGAGTAAGGCGAGTCGGCAAGAAAAACCTCTCTCCCATGCTTATCTACTGCAAGGTTATTGAATTTACGCTTCCTAAAATCGTCGATTTGGGCCTTATTGTCGCTCTCAATCCAGCATGCCTA
>JBPXJX010000505.1:0-2675 GCA_051715525.1 Bacteroidales bacterium | reverse complement strand
TGTTTATTGAAAAAATTTCAAGTATTGCCTTAAAGATAGTAAGACAATATCCTCTGTTTTTTATTTTGGTTTTGCTTAGTTCATGTGTAGGCCCGTATATGTTACAATACAAACTGAAAGATTACAAAGTCCCATTGAACTATGAGCATGATACGTACATCGATTCTTTAAAAAGTAGCCGAAAAGTTTACATTAGAGTTATTGATAATCTGCATATAAATGATACCACTAAAGTCAAGGATAATGGATTTCTTCTTGTGCCTTTAGTGATTGCTGGGGGATATAAGGGTGATTTTACTGTAACTCTTGGAAAAAGTAGCGTTACACCTTCTTTCTCAGAATTTGTTTATTGCTCAATTCAAACAGAAGCTAATAGGTCGGGAAATTTTATTGTTAATAACCGCGCGTTTAGAGCAGATTATACTGTAATAATAACTCTAGTTGACTGTCAGATTTCTGCGGAATACCATAAGGATCGGATACGATATAGTAAGTATACTAAAGAAAACTGGGTACTGAAACCCGTGACTGGAAAATTTATTGCTGAAGTAAAAGTACAAGGAAGAAGGAAAATAATTTTTGAAAAAACTTATTCGAGCAATAAATCATCTCAAACTGAAACACAGAATTTTAAAAATGAATACGAAATGAATAAGAAAATGATGGAGGACTTTGCGAGGACAGCCTCTATAGAAATAAAGGAAATACTTGAAGCAGTTGTTAGAGATGTAAATGAAATAGTAGAATAAAATTTACGGCATACAACAGGTGGTTTAGCCTACTGGGGCTGATGATGCAGATACGAAAGCTTTTAGTAATTTAGTATGTTTTTAACGTGGGATGACGCCGCTGCTTCGAACTCCCCAACGCATTGTAGCAGCAAACGTTAGCAACCATAATATGACACTGCATGAAACAGACATTTAAGTTAAAAAAAGGTGAGATTTTATTCGACGATGACAAGATCATCATAAAAGATGATGCTAAAAAACAAAGGAATCTGACACTGTTTTCGTCAAGCATGTGGACAATTTATGGGATACTTTCTGTTTTAAGGTATTTTAAGAAAGGTGACCAGTTTTTACTTTGGACTGGGTTGTTTATTGGAATAGCACATTTTGTGATTTTTATATTAAACCTTCGTCGGACAGTAAAGAGCGAAATACCATTTGACAGAATAAAGTCCTTAAAGGTAAAACATAAATTACGCAACGAGTTTCTTGACATAAAACTTAAAAACAGTAGACTGAGACGAGTTATTCTTGCAGACAATGTAACTGAACTCGAAGAATATATTGAAACGAATTTCAGGACAACATAGAATTACGGTTGCTAACATCTGCTAAAATCCATTGGGGCAGATGATTAGACAAGATTTATTTTTATATATTGGCAATCATTTTAACGTGGGATAAGTTTACAGGAGGTAACTCCCCAGCAAATCCAACCACGGAAACGTTGTAAACCATTGTATTGCAGACACGAAATATCATCCATGGCTCCATTAAAAATAAATGAAATGAAACAAAAATTTTATCTAGGAATTCTATTATTATCGATAATAGCTGGTTGTCAACCCAAGCAATCATCCATTGATTATTTTGGACAAACCCCACCTGATAGCACCCCCAAGATATTTGCGCCTCAGATAATATGCTTTGAGGATAGATTTGAATGCAAGGGTGTATTTTCGCCCGACGGGAAAGCATACTATTTCGCCGTAACGAATAGTGATTTTACGTATCAGAAAATTTTGTTTACTGAATACAATAATGGTCAGTGGTCAAAAGTAGATACAGCATCATTTTCGAGAAAGTACAAAAATCACGAACCGTTCTTTTCGCATGATGGCAAAAAACTCTACTTCTCATCCGATAGAGCGCAGGATACATTAAACAACCAACGAGATTTTTTTGTAGTCGAGAAAGATGGCAAGAATTGGTCAGAACCAATAAAGTTGAATAGCCCTATCAATTCCGACTATAATGAGCTGTTTTTTAATCAATCGAAAAGTGGAATTATCTATTTTGCCTCCAATCGACCAGGAGGAAACGGAGAATGGAATATCTATTTTTCGAAACCAACAAATGGGGTGTATGATAAAGTTGAAAATATTGGAGCACCAATAAGTATAGTTTATGCAGCCGATCCATGCATTGCACCCGATGAAAGCTATTTGGTATATGGAGGTGGAAGAGAAGATAGCCATGGAGGCAGCGATTTATATGTCAGTTTTAATATTAACAACCATTGGAGTGAACCTAAAAATTTAGGTGACCTCATAAATACGGCAGCCGATGAGTACGGACCATACATATCGCCCGATAAAAAATATCTTTTTTTCGTCAGACATGATGGGAAAAAAGGAGACATCTTTTGGGTAGACCTGAATGTAATAAATGATTTTAGACCGAAAGAATAACAACGGTTTACAGCGGCTGCTAAATTTCAGCTGGGCGGATTTCGCGATGCGAAATTTTCCCTACCTTGGTAACTAAATTGTCGCGGGATAAAGACGTGGACGTCTTCATCCCGGCTGACAATTTAGCAGCAAACGTTGGTTGCCATTCACTCTATTTCCGAAAAATTGATTACTATGGCTAACGTTTTTCGAAATTGGAAAGAGCAAAAAAATGAATGAAAATATGAAATTGTAAATAGCAGAATAATAATCA
>JBPXJX010000504.1:0-3255 GCA_051715525.1 Bacteroidales bacterium | reverse complement strand
AGTTTATTGCTGCTGATGGGAGCAAGGTTTCGGTTCGTCCATCTGGGACAGAGCCAAAAATTAAGTTTTATTTTGGAGTAAAAGGGGTAATGAAATCAGATTTTTCAAGTGCCGAAAAAGAAGTGGATGATAAAATTGCTCGCATCTTGAAAGAACTAGGAATAGCATAGTTGATTGTAAGAAAGCAAAAGCATGAAATCGTATCGTAAGGAGCTTTGGTTCGAGACTAAGAACCGTCGTGAGTTAATCAATATTACTCGTAATGTCCAAGTATGTGTTGCCGAAAGTGGTATAAAGGAAGGATTAGTATTGGTAAATGCTATGCACATAACCTCAAGTGTTTTTATAAATGATGATGAAAGTGGCTTGCATCACGATTACGAGGTTTGGCTCGAGAAACTTGCTCCAGAAAACCCCCACTCACAGTACAAGCACAACGGCTATGAAGATAATGCTGATGCGCATTTGAAGCGTACTATCATGGGGCGCGAGGTAGTTGTTGCACTTACAGATGGGCAACTCGATTTTGGGCCATGGGAGCAGATTTTTTATGGAGAATTTGACGGGAAAAGAAGAAAGAGAGTTCTTGTAAAAATTATTGGAGAATAACTGTTTTAATGTCTTAATATTTAGCAAAATACATCTGTTTTATACATACGTTTGAAGTTCGATTTTTATACCATATTTTGATATATCAATTCCTATTTTATATAATTTCACGATGTAAAATTTAGAGATACTCTTCTCTTTATTTTTTATTCATAATCCAATCCTTAATAGTTCATTTTAACGTATTGCTATGCAATATGTTAATTGAATTTATTATCAGTATTAACTATAAATTTCATGAAAATGAAAAGACTTATTACTCGCTTTACTTTATTAATTGCTTTCATTTTTCCATTCGTTGCCAACGCACAAATGGATAATCTTGCCAATATGAGCGCTAAGTGGATTCGCTTAAATGCTCGCAACGCTGCTTTTGATGGTGCTGATATCGTAAACTATAACCCTGCCGGGTTGGTTAAACTGAATGATGGCTTGCATTTGAGTTTGAATAACCAAAGTCTTTTTAGAAGCCCTCAGCATTCGTTTACTATAAGCCCTTTAGTTGGCAAGCAAACCTCTGAGCAGAACGGATCGGATCCGTTCTTACCCGCTTTTTATGCTGCCTATAAAAAGAGTAAGTGGGCATTGGCTACCGGTATATATGTTACAGGAGGAGGTGCTTCTGCCGATTATCCTGATGGTTCGGTTAATACCAATTTAATGGGATACAGCTATAAGGCTCAGATAAATGCAACAACACCAGCTAACTATCAGTATTTTAAGGATCAATCCCTAAAAGCATCTTCTTATTATTTAGCAATCCCTTTAAACCTTTCATATTCCATAACTGAAAAATTGGCTGTTTCGCTTGGTGGTCGATATATTATTGCTAAAAATCACACTAAAGCAGGTATGACCTTTGCAGGGTCTACAGTAGGTGCGCCTGAATACCCAATTTCTATTGATTATAAGAATGAAGCAAAAGGTTTTGGTGGAATTGTAGGCTTAAACTATTCAGTAAATGATAAACTAAATGTTGCAATCCATTATGAAACAAAGGTTAAATTAGAGTTTGAGGTAAAGGATAATAAAGGAACTAATGCTATTGCGGCTGATGGTACAAAATCAGATCGCGACCTACCAGCAGCTCTTTACACGGGTATTTCTTATAAGTTTAGCGATAAGTTTTCCACATTACTAGATTTCAACTATTACTTCCAAAAAGGAGCTGATTGGGGGGAAACAGCTGACCCAAGCACAGGAAAGAGTGTGGAAGTTTCTGAGATTGCTGGGAATTGTTACCATGTAGCTCTCGGTTTACAATACCAAATTTTACCTAAGATACTGGTTAGCGCGGGTTGTAAATACATACATTTTGATTATGATAATCAAAAACTTTACTATGCTAGCCAAATTGGAGCTTATGAATCGATTAAGTATGATAACTTTAATTTAGGTATTGGTGCAGCATACAATGTTACAGATAAGATTACAGTTGATCTTGGGGTTGGACGTACATTCTGGAAGGATAAGGATATTCAGAATATGAGAGCTAGTAATATGTCGGTTGATATTTCAAATAAAGCTTATGTTGTTGCTTTAGGGGTAGATGTTTCGTTTTAATTTTGATCTCATATAAACAAGAAAACCATCAGGCATTTACCTGATGGTTTTTTAATTGTATATGTTGTATATGTTTATTTTGAAGTTCCATCCCAGCCAACTATTCGGGCTAGAATCCACCACATGGCATAGGCTTTTCGATTTGCTGTAATGTGTTGAGTATTATGCTCACCATATGCTACATCGCCAATTGTCGTTTGGTTTTCATACCATTCAGAATGAGAGTTTTGCCAATCGCTATAAAAATTGCCTCCATATTTGGTAGAGTTCCCATCATCACCTGTATCGTCCCAATAATTATCGTTCATATCGTGTGTGTCGATTGAGTAGTAATCGAGGCATAGCTGATGGTTTTGATTGCAAAAGTTGATAATAATATCGGCTTGATTCTTTGGCTTCCCTGTGCCAATATTATTGATCTCGGCATGACCAGTGAGAAATACAAAATATACAGGATTAGTTCTTTTTCCAGCACCTGAACCAATTTTGCTCCCATTTTTACCATATTCATTAATTAGAATCTGCATGCCATCTAGGTAATTAGCTGTAATTGAATGCCCTTCGATGCTACACCACGACCATACAATTACGTTAATGCGAGCATTATCGGGATCATCAAGATAATTGCGGGTGGCCTGAATAAAAGCTCGCTCGTTGCGGCTTAAATCCGATGCATCATCTCCATTTGCAGCATAGCTTTCTATAGCATAATCATTAAAATCAAGTTTATTTAAAGTTGGGTCTTCATTTGTTATTCCAAACAACACATTATCACCTGCTTTGTAATCTTCCAAGCCAAACATACCTCGTGTAATATGAGTTCCATGAGAGGTATGTTGGTAAGCAATGTGTAGCAGATTACGTGCTGAGTCTATATAAGTTTGGGGTATATCTCTCAAAATTCCTTCTTTTGCAACAGCATAATCTGCAATGTAAGGTCCTTGAACAATTGAACCATCAAGTTTTACATCAATTGGATTGTTATCTTGATTTTGGCTCTCCTTTTTACACTGACTAAATAGTACTGCAATAGAGAATAGTGTTAAAACAAATATGGCTAACTTTTTCATTTTGAATATATTA
>JBPXJX010000503.1:0-1957 GCA_051715525.1 Bacteroidales bacterium | reverse complement strand
TATTAATAATGATTGCAAATATATAAATATAGTGCTGTTTCAACCTTTATTACTAAAACAAATTAAACTCTATTTAGCTTATATAACATCTCTTATCTTTTGTGTTTTCCCTAAATTAGCAATATCTTTAGTGGCCTTTTGGCGAAAATAATTAGTACTAATATTATATATATAACGCTATGAGTAAAGAGATTCAAAACCTAAAACCTGAGTTGCTTTGGAAGCATTTTTATAGTTTAACTCAAATTCCACGCCCATCAGGTTTCGAAAAAGCATCTGTTGATTTTATCAAAAATTTTGCCCAAGATTTAAAACTTGAGACAATAATTGATGAGGTAGGTAATATTATTGTTCGAAAACCTGCAACTCCAGGAATGGAGGATAGAAAAGGTGTTGTTCTTCAAGGCCATGTTGATATGGTTCCTCAGAAGAATAGCGATAAACAGCATGATTTCGAAAAAGATCCAATCGATGCTTATATCGATGGCGAGTGGGTTAAAGCTCGTGGTACAACTCTAGGCGCCGATAACGGTATTGGAGTTGCTGCAGCATTGGCTGTGCTTGAATCAAAAGATATTGCTCATGGCCCAATCGAAGCCCTTTTCACTATCGATGAGGAAACCGGAATGACAGGTGCTTTTGGTCTTAAAGGTGGTTTGCTAAAAGGTGATATCCTTATGAACCTCGATTCTGAGGATGAAGGCGAACTTTATGTTGGCTGTGCTGGTGGTCTCGATGCTAATATTAAGTATACATTCACCCCTTCACAAGTTCCAGCAGGAGTATCTGCTTACAAGTTAACCGTAAAAGGTTTGAAAGGTGGTCACTCTGGTCTTGACATTATTTTAGGTAGAGGTAACTCAATAAAACTTCTTTTCCGTTTCATGTATGTTGCTGAGAAGAAGTTTGGTGCTCGCCTGGCTTCTGTTGATGGTGGTAGTTTACGCAATGCAATCCCCCGCGAAGCTATTGCTGATGTTGTTGTTCCTGCAGCAAAGGCTTCCGATTTCGAGAATGAGGTAAAAGCATACCTTAATATATATAGATCTGAATTCTCAATGACAGAACCTGATTTGTCGTTCTCTGCTGAGAAAACTGCGATGCCTTCAACCTTAATTGATGAGAAAACTCAATTTAACCTTACCCGTGCAGCATTTGGATGTCCTAATGGTGTAGTTCGTATGAGCGATGCTGTTCCTGGGTTAGTGGAGACTTCTAATAATCTAGCTCGTGTTTATAGCGAGGGTAATTTTATTCATGCAGCATGTTTACTTCGTAGTTCTGTTGATTCAGCAAAAGATGCTTTAGCTGATAAAGTTGCATCTGTGTTTGAATTATCAGGCGCCGAAGTAGTTTTCTCTGGGGGATACCCAGGATGGAAACCAAATCCATCATCTCCAATTCTTAAAGTGATGAAGGAGATATATAATACTAAATATGGTAAGGTTCCCGAAGTTAAAGCAATTCATGCTGGTCTAGAATGTGGTTTGCTTGGTGGAGTTTATCCAAATTGGGATATGATCTCATTTGGTCCAACTATTCGCTTCCCTCACTCTCCAGATGAGAAGGTAAATATCGAAACTGTTGGTAAGTTCTGGGACTTCCTAGTTGAAGTATTAAAAAATGCGCCTAAAAAGTAACCTTTCAAATACTTTTTTCATGTTCAACGATGAAGAGGTGAGTGTTTCTCACCTCTTTTTTATTATCAAAAAGTGAGTTTTGGATTTTACATTTCATTATTTAAGTTCAATTTACTTGAGAATTGTAAGCTAATTTTAAAATATTCTTATTTTTTTGTTGATATAAAAACCTAATTCGCACAGAGTTATATTTTGATTGAAAAAATATTTAAAAAAAAGTTGTTTTGGCTATTGCAAGGAGCGAAAAAGGGTATATATTTGCACCCGCTTTACGGAGGTAGGGCGAGGAGGTGTAGGGGTTCTGGGAGGTCAAGAAA
>JBPXJX010000502.1:0-3171 GCA_051715525.1 Bacteroidales bacterium | reverse complement strand
GGTTTCAAGTACTTTATTAGAAAAAGCAATATTCTCTTTGGTCAAACCATGCTCAGTAAGCTGATTTGGAATAAGGTGTCGTTTGGCAATTTCAACCTTTTCTTCCATTATGTAACCGCTTACATCAATCATCTCCATCCTATCGCGTAGAGCAGGGTTGATGGTTGAGATATTGTTAGCGGTTGTTATGAATAGGATTCTTGAAAGATCGTATTCTAACTCAAGGTAATTGTCGTGAAAAGTGCTGTTTTGCTCAGGATCGAGCACCTCAAGCAATGCTGATGCTGGATCGCCATGGAAATCCTTGCCAATTTTATCAACCTCATCAAGGATAAAAACTGGATTTGAAGATTTAACCCGTTTAAGATTCTGAATAATCCTTCCGGGCATTGCTCCGATATATGTTTTTCGATGACCTCTAATTTCTGCCTCATCGTGCAAACCTCCCAATGAAATCCTTGCATACTTTCGGTCCAAAGCACGTGCAATAGATTTGCCAAGTGATGTTTTTCCCACTCCCGGAGGGCCATACAAGCAAAGGATAGGAGCCTTCATATCCCCTTTAAGTTTCAGTACTGCAAGGTGTTCAAGTATTCGTTCCTTAACCTGATCGAGGCCAAAATGATCCTCGTCGAGAATAGTCTTTGCCCTTTTTAAATCAAAATTATCTGTGGTGAACTCGTTCCATGGGAGTTCAAGTAATAATTGAACATATGTGAGTTGAATAGAATACTCACCGGCCATGGGGTTCATACGATGAAGTTTATCCAACTCTTTTTTGAAAAGATCATCAACCTCTTTTGACCACTTTTTATTTTGTGCTTGTTTCTTAAGTTCCTCAATCTCTTTCTCAACAGGGTTACCACCAAGTTCATCTTGAATGGTTTTCATTTGTTGATGCAAGTAGTATTCCCTCTGCTGCTGATCCATATCCTGCTTAACTTTGGTTTGGATATCGTTTTTCAACTCAAGCAGCTGAACCTCACGGGTGAGGTATTGAAGGAGTTGAACTCCTCGCTCTTTTAGTATGTTTTTCTCAAGCAAACCCTGCTTTTCAGTATTCTGAATGTCGGCATTGGAGCAAACAAAGTTTACCAAAAAGTGGTTGTTGTCGATATTCTTTATCGCAAAAGATGCTTCGTTGGGAATGTTGGGCGATAGGTTAATCACTTTTAATGATAAATCCCTAATTGATCCAACTATTGCTTTAAATTCCCTATCATCCTCGTGTGGATGAACATCTTTTAAAATGTTTATTCTTGCTGCAAAGTATGGATCCTCTGCAGTAAACTCTTCAACCTCGAATCTGCGAATTCCCTGGAGAATAACCGAAGTGCTTCCATCAGGCATTTCTAGCACCTTGAGAACTTGGGCAACAGTACCTACTTTAAACAGATCTTTAGCCTCAGGCTCTTCTATTTTAGAATCGATTTGAGAAATTGCTCCTATAATCTTTCTTTTCGGATTTAGATCACGAATAAGTGAAACTGATTTAGAACGACCTACAGTGATTGGAATAACGACACCAGGGAATAAAACGGTGTTCCTAAGCGCTAAAACTGGGATAATACCTGGAATATCTTCGTCCTTTATAATAGGCTCGCTCTCATCAGATATTAGTGGAATGAAATCAGTATCTTGATCCATTGAGTCAATCATTAGGGGTGTACCAATTTTAATTTCAAATTTTCTGCTCATCTCAATAATTTCTCCAAAAATGATAAGTGACAACATGTCACCTATTGCTGTTTGTAAAACTGATTGTACTCTTGTGCAAGGTGTATGCCAATAAAAAAGTTGACAGTAAATTGTTGCTTATTGTAAGGGCATGTGAACAATAAAAGCAAATTATAACGTAGTGAATTTCTTAAAAATTTCTAAACTCTTTGGTTAACTCAAAGATATGAGTCAAGATTTTTTTATCAATATCATCAAAGGTTAAACCTCTTCGTTCATATACCAATCTAGCTGTTTCAAAAGCTTTTTCGGTTGTATAAACTGAAAATCCTTGCGCCCCTCCCCATGCAAAGCTCGGAATGAAGTTGCGAGGAAATCCGCTTCCAAAAATATTAGCGCTAACTCCAACAACTGTCCCCGTATTAAACATAGTATTTATCCCACACTTGGAGTGATCACCCATTATTAATCCACAGAATTGAAGGCCGGTGTCGATAAATCCTTTTTTAGGGAAATTCCAAATTTTTACATTAGCATAATTGTTTTTCAGATTTGAGTTATTTGAATCTGCACCAATATTACACCATTCGCCAAGTACAGAATTGCCTAAAAAACCATCATGCGCTTTATTGGAGTTGCCAAATATTACACTGTTGTTAACTTCACCTCCCACTTTTGAGTTTGGTCCAATGGTGGTTGGACCGTATATTTTTGCTCCCATTTTAAGGGTTGCTCCATCGCAAAGCGCAAATGGTCCTCGAACAATTGAGCCCTCCATTATTTCGGTATCAGCGCCGATGTAGATTGGGCCATTGTTGGCACTTAGGATTGCGCATTCTACCTTTGCGCCTTTTTCAATGAATATTCTATCAGGGTGTAACACTTTGTTGGTATCGGAAATTGGCTCTGATTTTCGACCTTTCGTTATTAGCTCAAAATCCATTTCGAGCGCCTTTCCATTATATTTGAAGATATCCCAAGGGTATGCAATAATGAATGGGCTTTCAGCTAATTTTATGGTATCTGAAAAATCATCAATTTTTGGAACATAGTTAACATATGGGATTGATGGCATTAATGCTGCAACAACTGTATTCTCCCAGATTATGGCATGACCAACCTTTAAATTATTTATTAGGGTTAATAATCCCTTATCAGGTATTACTCCGCCATTAATGAGACACGAATCCTTTTCGATTACGGTGAGCGGGAATTTCTCACGGAGGTAATCAGCGGTTAGAAAGGAGCATGTCTTTCCTAGAACTTTCTCCCATTTCTCTTTAATCGTTAGTATTCCAACACGTATCTCTGCCACTGGCCTAGTAAACGTTAAGGGATAAAGATTTAATCTACGTGAATCGTCGAAAAGGATATAGTTTGGTTGCATGGTGATTGAATGGTTTCAAAAGCAAAAATACGAAATGGTAATTTACAAGCTATCTTCATCAGTCAATTAAATAAAAAAAAGCTCCAAATAGTAGCTTTTTTTATTTA
>JBPXJX010000501.1:0-1248 GCA_051715525.1 Bacteroidales bacterium | reverse complement strand
GATTAATTATTGGCTCGTTTTTATATCGCAATAAAAGTTGAGCAACGGTTAATGCATCTTTCTCGCAGTAAGTCACAATTCGTACAATATCCTTTTCCTTGTAGTAAACATCTGCTACTTGGCTTCCATTAATGTCATCCTTAGGTGATGGGATATTGAAAATCTTAGAGAGCAAATCCAATGAAGTATAGCTCTTATAATCTCCGAACTTCCAAAGCTCCATGGTATCGAGAAATTTAACCTCCCAAGGTTTTTTACCAGCAACATCGAGCAGTTCTGGGATTTCTATCCCATTTATCAGCATTCTTCTTGAAATGTATGGGAAATCAAACTCTTTACCATTATGGGCGCATAAATTCGCTTTGGGCTTAGCCCCAAAGCGATTAAGCATGACAGAAAAGCCTGAAAGGAGGGCAATCTCATCATCACCATAAAATGATTTCACCCTGAAATACCTTTCTCCATCGCGTTGAACGATAAATCCGGCTGAAATGCAAATAATTTTACCAAACTCGGCATAAATTCCTGAGCGACCGAAAATAGTCTCAGGAGTTTCATCACCTTTAATTAAATAAGTTGCTTTTTTATCCCAATAAGGTTTTAAATCATCCGGTAATTGGGCATAATCAGGTGTTTGAGGTACCGTTTCGATATCAAGAAACAGAACATCCTCGAGTTTGACTTCTTTAAGCATAAAATACTTAGCTAGATTCCATGAATACGTAATGTTTTTTCGATAAGCGATGCAAGAATATTTATAGCAACCAAATTATTTCCTCCCTGAGGAACTATAATATCAGCATATCTTTTGGTTGGCTCAATAAACTGGAGGTACATGGGTTTTACGGTCTTCTCGTATCGTTCCAAAACTTTATTAACTGAACGGCCACGCTCAACGATATCGCGAAGGATTACCCTCGAAAGCCTATCGTCGGGATCGGCATCAACAAAAACTTTTACATCCATCAAATCGCGAAGTTCTGGATTAGTTAGGACAAGAATTCCCTCGATAATAACTACATGCCGAGGCTCAATGGGAATGGTCTCCTTGGCTCGGGTGCACGTTAAATAGGAATAAATGGGTTGTTCAATTGCTGCGCCGCTCTTGAGCTTCTTCAAATGCTGAACCAATAGATCGAACTCTATTGATTCGGGATGGTCAAAGTTGATCTCCTGTCTCTCCTCTAAAGGTAAATGAGAGTTATCGTAATAATACGAATCCTGAGGTATAACAACCACCTCTCCCTT
>JBPXJX010000500.1:0-7884 GCA_051715525.1 Bacteroidales bacterium | reverse complement strand
TACGGCATTTACTTTCCCTGTAGGTGCAACCTCAACAAACCATTCAGGTACAGCATATTATACTCCTGCAACTATTGGGTTTGGGGCAGCGCCAATCACATATGGAACAGTAACGGTTAACCCTGTAGGATATGAGCACCCATCAACTACACAGAATAATCAAAGTTTAACTTATTTTTGGCGGGTAAAATCATCAGGTTTTACAGGTGTAACTACTGTAACACATAGTTTTACTTACAATACAAATGACGATAACTCAGGGACATTAGCTAATTATGTTCCTGCTCTTTACAATCGCAATACTTTTCAATGGGTTGTTGGCGCAAATACAACCCCCCCAATAAATACAGGTACATGGACCTTTACCGATTGGAGTACACCTGGAAATAGTTCAAGTTACCTCGATGCTGATTATACCGCTGGCGATAATACAACAGGGGGCGGTGCATTTGGTGCTCCAACAAAGTTTTATAGTATAGCTAGTGGTGCATGGAATACAAATACTACATGGTCTAATACATCAGGTGGTACAGCTGTTCCTGTAGGAGTTGTAGCCGGAGTAAATTATCCAGGGCCTAATAGTATAGTTGTAATAGAAGGTAACAGAACTGTAAATTTAACTGCAACCCACAGCTGTGCAAGTTTACAAATACAAGTTGGTTCTACTCTTGATATATATACTTGGACGAATAGTGTTTTTAGCATGGTTCTAAATCATCCATCTGGTAATGGACTGTTTAGGCTTACAACTACTGTGACTCCAGTAAATATTCCAAAGGTTTTTTCTTTCCCTGCTAACAGTGATTTTAGCGACTTTAATAATAACGGGGGAACAACTGAATATTACGATATTGATGGAACTTCAGGAGCATTGTACATTTTGCCCGCAAATGTTACTTCATATGGTAATTTGATGGTAACAGCAAAAGGTGGAGATAATTTAGTTCTTCCTAATAATGCATTAACTACTATTAATGGAAATTTAACTTGCGGAGGGGATAATCCTAACGCTTGGATTTGTGCTAGTTGGAATACAACGAACTACTATGGCTCTGGGGTATATAATCCAACAGTCGAAAAAACTGTTCGTGTTAAAGGAAATATGAACATAAATACTGGAACATTTATTTTCATGCGCGAAGCTGTACCACAACATATTGTTGTAGATGGAGATGTTACTGTTGGGGCGGGAGCTTGGATAACCTTAGAACCAACTGGAACCAATTGTCCTAATAGTGGTCCAGTAGCAAATACTTTTGCTATTGGGGGTAATTTAGTTAATAATACAACTTCTGCTCCTAATATTAGTTTTCGAAATGGTACATTTTATTGTGATGTAACGTTCCAGGGATCTACAGATGCATCATTATCAGGTTCTGCTGCAACAACTACCTTTAATAAGGTTACTATTAATAAAGGAACTTCACAAGCTTCAACTTTTACATGGAGTATTGGTGGTACCATAAACACGCTTACCGACAACTGGCTAACTCTTCAAAATGGAACATTCATATATAATAGAACCGGAAATTTAAACATTAATACTACTACCGATTTAACTATTCCAGCAACAGCAGCATTGACTATTAACACAGCATCAAATGTTTATATTTCAAATAATACTGCTTCTGAGACTTTGTTCCTAAACGGTAAATTAAAAATTCAAGCAGGTAATGTTTATGTTGGTCCAAATGGAAACACGGCAAATAATGCGGATATTGAGTATGCTGATGGAGGTTATTCCGAAATAGAAGTAACGGGTGGTAACCTATTTGTCAATGGTCAAATCCGTCGACCTACCGCTACAACTAATGGTAATTTAAAATTTACACAAAGTGGTGGTAATATTTATATTTATGGTAATAATCCATTCGCTGCCAGAGCCAAACTTGAGATTGTTAATAACGGAAGTACTTTTAATATGTCTGGCGGGACTCTTTATATTGTTAAAGGAGGAGGTACAACTTTTGGCGATTTATTCTTACGCCCTCAAAGTTCAACTGTTACAGGAGGTGATATCGTATTTTCTCAAACACCAACAGGTGGGACAACCATTAATGCCGTTCAGTCATACTCCCTTGATGCCAATACAGCAATAAATAATCTTACCATAACAGGAAAAACTGCTGGAGGTGTTCAGAATGCAACATTAACTCTAATGGTAAACCCTTTAGTTGTCAACGGAAATCTAACCATAAGCAATGCATATAGTTTCCTTGATGCGAAGTTGAATAGTAATATTCCAATAACCATAAAAGGGAACTTTACAAATAGTGGCATTGCCAATTATAATGCTCGAAATAACCTAACTACCTTTAGCGGGAATTCACAAACAATAACTGGTGCAACAACATTTTGGGATTTAACCATTAACCCAATTACATCTGTAACATCAATATTAAATAATCATACAGTAGGAAATGATCTCACACTGAGCTCAGGAACGTTTGATTGCACAGGAAGACAGGTTAGCGTTGCTGGTGATTTCATTAATAATGGTAGATATACTGATGCCAATGCTGTAAATACGGGAGTTCGACTTAATGGAACATCACTACAGCTTATTTCTGGAACAGGTTCTTTTGGTAGACTCGAAATAAATAATGCTGCAGGTGTAGAAATTGACAATGATATTACATTGCAAGGAAACCTTTTGCTTACAAACGGGGTCTTGAATATAAAGCAACACCTTTTAACCCTTGGACAGTCTAGCATAATTGAAGGACCACAAGTCCTTACAACATGGGGTTTAACTAAAATGATTATTACTGATGGTGTATTCAGCAACATTGGTCTTAAAAAGTTTTTTAGCTCAGGCGCAATTTCATTTATCTATCCAATTGGTACTGCGGGTAAATATACTCCTGCTCAATTAACAGCGACAGCCAGTGGGTCTGTTGCGTCGGTTCGTATTAACAATATAAACGCAAAACACCCTGCAATTACAGACCCAGCAAATGCACTAAAATATTTTTGGGAGGTCGAGAGTAGCGGTGTTTCTGGATTTACTGGAAGCCTTAAGTTTTACTACTTGGATGAAGATGTAGTTGGTGGACCTGAAAGCAGTTATAAAGCATCCCGACTAATTGTACCTGATGGAAGCTGGAGTAAAACAACAAAAATAGTTACCGCAACAAATGAGTTAACTTTTGATTTTGGACCGGGTGAAATTAACCTTTGCGGAGAATATACTGCTTGTAACGATTTGGCGACCCCTCAAAATGTACCTGAATTCATTAGTAACAAAAGTGGCAACTGGAATGATAATACAATCTGGACCCAAACTAATACTCCAGCATACATTTTAGCACCAGGTACTGGGCCAAATGGATTTATTGTGACAGTTAGGGAGGGAGATGTGGTAACAACTACTACAAACTATTGCTCGGCATATAAAACAACTATTAATGGTACTTTGAGGGCGCTTTCTCCTACCTATGGTCATAATTTTGGTACAGTTTCCGGTAATGGTACGCTATACCTAAATAGCGGATTGTTCCCTGCTGGTCGATTTACTGATTTCTTTGATTGTGTGAATGATGGAACTGTTGAATATGGAGGAAACAGTGATTATGCAATTGTTGCAGACCTATTTGATCACTTACCAAACCTGCTTATATCAGGTTCTGGAACGCGTATTTTACCAAATAAGGACTTAACTATTTGTGATACACTTCAAATTGGGACCGATACCGATAATCCAATCTTGGACAACAGTGTAAATAACAGGAAACTTATAGTTTATGGGACTTTTATAAGGAAAAATACAAGCGTTTTTAAAGCCGGAACCGGAAATAATGCTACTGTAACTTTTGGTGGCTCATCTCCTCAAAGTATTGGTGGGTTTGAAGGTACTAGTTGCTTCAATAATCTTGAGATAGATAATACACAAGGTCTGTCTGTTAACTCAAGTGAAAATATTGAGGTAAATAACAAATTATTACTAACCAGTGGATTAATAAATACAACCTCTACGAATAAACTAACAATTACAAATACTGCTGTAAATTGTGTAACACCTGCAGGAGGAAGCGCTACATCATTTGTTAATGGTCCATTGATCAAAAAAATTATTCAAGGTGATAACTTCCTATTCCCTATCGGTAAAGATGCTACAGCTGGTAATAAATTGAGCGTATCCTCAACTGCTACAGGTCCATTATTATGGTCGGCAGAATATTTTGAGCCAAACCCAACATTTAATAGCATTGCCCCACCGTTACTAGGTGCAAGTGCAAAAGAATTTTGGACAATAGTTGCTCCTGTTGGAAGCCAAGCAAATATCAATATTAAATGGGACCCTACTAGCGATGTAACCCCGTTGATTACACCAAAAGCCGATATTAGGGTTGCTCGTTATATACTTGGCTCTCCTGATAGATGGAATGCAATATCCACCAACTCGGTTGGCGATAATTATAATGGAACTGCTTCAACTACTGTTTTGGTAACATCTACCGGATCTGATGACTATACGCTTGGAAGTTTAAGCCTTTTAAAACCTAGAGCTAAGTTAACTCCAGGCTCATCAGGCGTTTGTGGTACCGACGGTATACCTATTACAATCACAAAACCTGTCGTTACTAATTTTGATTATAGGATTGGCTATTCAGTTGATGGCGGTGCAACTCAAATCTTAAATATTACAGCATTAACTCCTACCCCATACAAAATTCCAACAACAGAAAATACTTCAGCACCTTACTCTAGGGTTTATAATCTTGTAAGTTTTCAATACAATATTCCTAGTGGGATTACGTCAGGGGTTGTTGATGCAACTCCCGTTACAGCCTATACAAGACCGTCAACAGTAAGTGCTGGCCCTGATCAGCCCGGTATTTGTGGTTTAACTACAACTGCCTTGGCAGCAACAACTGTTTCTCCCCCTCCGATAATTGGAACAGGGTTATGGAGTATTGTAAGTGGTTTAGGCGGAACTGTTATTACCCCAAGCAGCCCAACTAGCACATTCATTGGTCAAAACGGCAGGTCGTATAATCTAAGATGGACATTTACTAATGGTACCTGTACTTCTTCAGATGAAGTTTTAGTTAATTTTACCATAAAACCAAATGCACCAACTGCACCTACACCTCAAACACATTGCGAAGGCTCTACTGTAGCTAATCTTATTGCCACACCTCCAGCATTAAGTACTGTTGATTGGTATGCTACTGCTACAGGTGGTACTAAATACGCTACAACAACGGCGTTAGTATCTGGAACATATTATGCCGAATCATACAGCGGAGCAGGATGTTCAAGTACTACGCGAACAGCTGTTGTAGTTAATGTTACTCCAACTGTTGGAACACCTGTATTTACTTTAGGTGGAACCTCTAACCGATGCCAGGGATTAGGTACAGTAACCTATGGGGCATCAGCTACTAATACAACAGGAATAACTTACTCATTAGATGGTGCAAGCCTTGGAGGAGGAAATACCATTAACGCAACTACAGGTGCAGTAACCTTTGCAGCCGGATGGATTGGAAACTCAACCATTACGGCTTCTGCTGCTGGTTGTAATGGCCCATCTACTGCAACTCATGTTGTTACAACAATAGCATCACCAACAGCGGTTATATCACTTACCCCTGATCCTGCCTGTGACGGAGATGCTGTAGCAATAACAGTAACACTAACAGGTAGTACACCAAATAACTTTGCTTTTGATATAACTAAAGATAATGGTATTACTGCTGTTACAACACCATTATCAGAAACGGGTTATACTAGCTTGATTTATAATGAAACTGATAATACACTATGGTTTAATGATGGGCTAAATACTTCATGGAATCAATATACATATACAGTAACAAACCTAGTAGACAATACGAGCGGTTGTACAGGGGCAGATGCAAGTGAAACAGTAATCGTTTATATTAAACCAACGACAGGGCCTCAGTATCATATCTCAAACAGCTTTGGATATTAGAATTTAATAGCTTGATTAAAACAAAAAAGGTGTCTCAAATATAAACGAGACACCTTTTTTATACTCCTATTTCTTCAACCAAGCTAGATACTCAACTCTACTAGCATGTAATTATGTTTAAACCTAGCTCCTTTAATCACACTTGCGAAGGCAGCTGTCAATCATATACTTTGTGATTCCACTAGAATAGTTTGCTGACTAGATGCTTGCGTTGCCTTCGGCGAGCTCGCAAGCTCGGTTCGTAGGCATGTTTTTGGGGGATAAATAAAAAATCCTGCCTCAGCAGGATTCTCTCTCAATGAATAGAACTTATTGTTAAAACCCAATATTTAATCCTGCAGTAATTATTATGTTTTCGCCCTGAAAAGTTTTTGGGGTATATAAATCGAGATAGTATTGTGCTGTTTTGCTATCAACATCATAACCTTTAATGCTACTTTTTGACACGTTAAAGATAAGCCACGAATCGTGTATAAACTCCCATCGGCATGTGAATGATGCAGTAATATTTCTCCATGTTACATCTTTCATAAATGGATATTCATCTGCTTTGACGTCAGTAGTATAGGCATATTCATTACCATGCCGTGCGTAGGTTATATCGCCCCTTAAAAGCAAACCTCTAAATGGACGAAAATCAATGGCTCCATAAATCTCATCTGAATTATCCCTTAAATAATGGCCTAGGTTGAATTGGTTTGTTTCGAAAGTTGTTGTCGGAACTTTATGCTTATAAACAATTGGATTTGACCTAAAATATTCAGCAGTTATTGATACATTTCGAATCGGCCAGTTTGATAAACGCGCGCCTCCTTTTATTGAAACAAAGTTTAACCGATCTGGGTCCTTTATTCGAGTAACCGAGAATTCATCGATGAAAACGGTTGTATAAAAATGCAAGTTCGTTATTCGTCTGATGCTCAAATCAAAAAACATTTGCGAATTCTGATTATCTATGCCATGACTATTTGTATGATCAATCGATTTATAAAACATGATAGGTATAAGGTATGCCGGCTGCACCTTAGAATCTGCATAAACAATTGAGTTACCTACGGATAAAGCAATATCTCTAAAAGGCCAAAAAGTAAGCATGTTCGCTGCAATGTATTTATCGCGATAAACCTTTCTATATTCTCCCGTTGTTGAGATATAAGAGCGGCTGCTATCCACAACTTCGGAAACTAACCATCCATGGATATAATTCAGTTCAAACCACTTTACTGGCTTAAGCTGAAGCTTAATCATGGCAAAAGATGGTGTTCGACCCGAAAAAATTGATGCCCCATGATAATTAGTTCCCCACTGGATTTGATCTTTAACTAAACCAAACGAACCCCATTTCCATCCATAAATTACACCTCCGCGCATTTCGGAGTAATCTCCCCCCCCTTTATTGGTTGGAGCCGTTTTATAGTTTCCACCTTCGTTTTGGGAAAAATATGAAGGAGTCGCAAGCATTTCGGTCTGTGAGTTGTCGCGCAAACTAGCATAGATTGATAAGTTTCCAATACTTCCCCATGCATCAGCACCACCCCATGTATGCATCACCTGCTGGCTGCCTGCAACATATTCTCGAACTCCCCATATTGGTTTAAGCGAAAAAGTAAATAGAGAGTCTTTATAGAAAAGCCCAAGGGGCTTATAACCAAAGTTAAAGTATGGCTCTTTCCTTATTAAATTATACTTTTTCTCCTTTGCATAAATATTTTCTCCTTTCGCCTCAATGAACTGATACTGTCTTAAGTAAAAATCTAACTCTCGCTGCTGCCGAGTACTCATTCCTTCACGCTTTTCATCTGCTTCGTTTAGGCACTTCAGAATAAAACTATTGGAGAAGGGTTTTACTGTAGAGTTTATAGTAATGATACGAGCATTGGCCATCTCATCCAAAAAGTCGTAGATAGCCTCGTTGCGGTAAGAGACAGGGACTTCTTGGGAAA
>JBPXJX010000499.1:0-9066 GCA_051715525.1 Bacteroidales bacterium | reverse complement strand
TTTTAGTGCCTGATCTGGTTGGCTTGAACTTTCGTATGCGATACTGAGGCTTTCGAGAGCATTTGCATAAAACTCCTTAGAGCCAGCTTGTTTGGCTAAATCTAATGCCTTATTTAGATGGTATATGGCCTGTTTGCTTTCATTGATTTTTGCATAGTATTGCCCAAGGTATATATGGCATTCCGATAACCTGGATTTGCTTCCTAATTTTGTAAATTCGCCCAATGCTTCATTTAAGAAGTAGATGGCTTGATCGAGGTTGTTGAGTTTGGTGTAAATTGCACCAATCTCATTATAGCTAACACCTGTGGCATCAAGATCCTTACTCTTTTTCGATAGCATTAGCGCTTTTAGATAGAAATCAATAGCTTTGTTTAGATCTCCTTTCTTGGTATACGCTTGACCAATGTTAATAAATGATATCAGGATGCCTACTTCGTTGTTTCTCTCTTGCTCAATTTTAAGTGATCTTATAAAGTATTCAAGGGCTTTGTCGTACTCTTTTTGGTATAAATACACAACGCCTATGTTATTTTGAGTGCTCGATATTCCTCGTTTATAATTAATGGATTGATAAAGCCTAAGCGATTCGAAGTAGTTATCCAAAGCATTGGGGTAATTGCCTTGCAATCGATAAACAGCACCAATTCTATTTTTTACACTTGCAATACCACTTGTATCTTTTGCTATTCCGAAATGCACTAATGATATTGAAAGCGATTCAAGCGCTTTTATATAATTATCGGTAACTCTGTAAATATCTCCCTTTGTTCTGTATAATTTTGATATCTGTTTTGATATTCCAAGGCTCTCACTTACTGGAATTATCTTATCAAGTAATGATAAGGCTTGTGGGAAATCATCGTTGTCGTAAAGAGAGTCAATTAATTCAATATGTTTAGCGATTTCTAATGAGTCTAATTTGAAATTTTTTGGAACTGATATGTGCTCTTTATTAGTTTGCCCGTAGCCAACGGCATTTATAATTAGCGCAATTGCAAAAAGAAGTAGTTTGAATGAAGTATATTTTTTCATTAATGCTCTATGTGAGTAGCAAAAATAGCACTTTTAAAATGATATCAAATTTTCCATACCAGTTTTTTAAAATAAAAAAACCGGCATTGCCGGTTTATAGTTTGTACGATAAAAATCGTTATTTTTTTGCTTTAGCTTTTGTTGTTTTTGGTTTTTCTACAACTGGAGCGGCTGCTACAACTGCTTTTTTATGGTTTTTCTTTGGTCTGGTATTGCCATATGATCCCAAAAACAATTTACCACGACGAGTTTTCTTATCTCCTTTTCCCATGATTTCTAATATTATGTTGATTTATAACTACTTTTAAAATTAGGTTTGCAAATATAGAAAAAATGAACGAAGTAAAAAATACGTTTACTTAAAGTTTGAATATGTTCATAAAAAAATTTTTGAAATGAATATATTTTTTTGTAAAATTGATAGCAAACTGATATAAATTAAAAATTTATGGAAATTAAAGGCTCAGCAGTAAAAGCTACACCCGATTTTGTTAAAGAAAAATTCGGTTCGCGCTATAGCGAATGGGTAAAATCATTACCTGAAAAATCAAAAAATATTATTGAGCAGCCTATTTATGCAACTACTTGGTATTCGCTAAGCGATTCGGTAATTATTCCAACCCAAAAGGTTGCCGATTTATTCTATGCTGGGAACACCGCTAAAGCTGCTAACGAAATTGGACGCTATAGTGCTGATATAGCGTTAAAGGGTATTTATAAAATATTTGTTAGAGTTAGCTCTCCTCAATTTGTTCTTAGTCGGGCATCAAGTATTTTCGCAACATACTATCAACCCTCTGAAATAAGGATTATTGAAAGCCTCGATAAAAAAGCAATCCTTCAGTTATCTAAGTTTCATCCAAACGATAAGCTAATCATGAATCGAATTGCTGGGTGGATTGAGAAAACTTTAGAAATTACTCTTAAGTCAGCCTTAAAGGTTGATGTAGAAAATCAAATTGATGGGGCTAATCTCACATCTAAAATTACAATTATTTGGAATTAGAATTTTAATATCTAAAATTCAAGTTACAGCTCAGTAACCAATTTTTGCATTTCAACCCGACGAAGCAACAGCTCGTCGGGTTTTTCTTTTTTACACCTTTTTTACAGTTCATCTTTGTTGCGTAATTCGGCAAGAATGGATAAATAATGATGAAATAAAGCATTCAATTTTACAATCAAAAAAGGTATGAAAAAGTTTGTATTATTATTATTAAGTACGGTGTTGGGTTTACAGAGCTACTCTCAAACTCAAATCTATGGAAAAATTGTTGATGAAAAAGGGGAACCTTTGGCTGGTGCCAATGTAATGATTAAGGGTACTTACGATGGCGCTGGTACCGATGCCAATGGTAGTTTTAATTTTACTACTTATGAAAAGGGGAAGCAGGTAATTGTTGTAAGTTTTATTGGTTATCAGCTGCAAGAGAAGGAGGTTGAAACCCCAGCCGGCAAACTGAATGTAGATTTTCAGATGAAGGAGGTTAACAATCAGCTTGCTGATGTGGTTATCTCTGCAGGAACCTTTGAAACATCCGATAGGAAAAAGAGTGTTACACTTCAACCTCTCGATATCCTTACAACACCTAGCGCCGCAGGCGATATCTATGGCGCCTTAACTTCACTTCCCGGCGCATCGATGGTAGGAGAGGATGGTCGTTTGTTCGTTCGTGGTGGCGATGGTTACGAATCGAAAACTTTTATAGATGGATTACTAGTGAAGAAGCCTTATTCTGCTAATACTCCTGATTTGCCGTCGCGCGGAAGATTTTCCCCAACCCTTTTTAGTGGAACAACTTTCAGTACAGGTGGCTATTCGGCAGAATACGGACAGGCTTTGTCATCTGCGTTGATTTTAACTACAAATGCTTTTCCCAAAGAGACAAAGACTGATATTGAGTTTTTAACCGTTGGACTAGGTGCAACACAAACCTATGCTGGGAAAGATGCTTCATTATCCATTGGTGCTGAATATTATAATCTAAAACCATATTTCAGTTTAGTAAACCAAAAGGTTACTTGGAATAGTTTTCCTGAACAATTGGGACTTACGCTAAACTCAAGGGTAAGAACAAAAGGCGATGGTATTTTAAAAGTTATGTCAACATTTAGCACATCAAATAGCGGACTTATGTATCCTGAAATGACTACCCCTGGTGCAATGCAGAATATTACTTTAACTAATAAAAATAGTTACACAAATGTCAATTATACTCGCCCTTTCGGGAAATGGTCAATGAAAACAGGTGTCGCGTTTACCTACGATGAGAACTTGCTTGGGCTCGATACTTTTGGTGTAAACGATTATAATACCAATTTCCAAGCCCGTTTTGCCATGAAAGGCAAATTTAGCGATCGATTGTCTTTGAACCTTGGAGGGGAAGAAACTGTAAACCTCTTTAACGAGAAGTACTTTCAAAAAACAAGTGGTTTCCAGTTCAAAGGGAAATTCACCGATTACAACTCAGCCCTTTTTGCTGAAGCCGAAGCACGCCCATTTTCTAAAATAGCAATTAGAGTTGGTCTGAGAGGTGAAAATTCATCATTAATCAACGATTCAAGGCTTGCCGTTAGAACCTCGGCTGCTTGGTTAATCAGCAAGAATGTTCAGTTCTCGATGATTTATGGGACCTTCTATCAAACTCCCGAAGAATCAATCATGAAATTTAAACCTGAACTTGGCTTTGAAAAGGCTGAGCACTATCTCGCTAATATCCAGTACGAGAAAAATGATCGATTATTACGTGTTGAAGGTTACTATAAGAAGTATTCAGATTTTGTATCTTTTAATAATACTTATCTTTTTTCTGATCCTTCATATTATAATAATAATGGTTATGGAGATGCTAAGGGAATTGACGTTTACTTTCGCGACAGGAAAACCTTTAAAAACCTTGATTATTGGGTATCATACTCATATATCGACTCAAAACGTAAGTATAAAGATTATCCATCGTACGTAACACCACCTTTCGCATCTACGCACAACTTTACAGTTGTTGCAAAGCAATGGGTTCAAAAAATCACTACTCAATTCGGAGCAACCTTCGCTTGGTCGAGCGGTAGGCCATATGACGACCCAAATACAACGAAGTTTATGGATAAAGTCACATCTGATTATATGGATGTTAGCCTAAATGTTAGCCACTTAACCGAGATGTTTGGTAAGTCAACAATCCTGTATGCTTCAGTTAGTAACGTTTTAGGTCGCAACAACATATTTGGGTATCGTTACTATTCAACAAAGAATACCTCGAATGTTTACGAGTCGATACCTGTTCGATCAGAATCTAAAAGGTTTATCCTTTTTGGTTTATTTATCACACTAGACTAATAAAAAAATCGAATTATAACTTTAAAAAACTAATGATTATGAAAAGAACTCTACTATCAGTATTTTTAATTGCCTCTGCAATTATCCTAAATGCTCAAACTCCATTTGAAAATGCCATTAAAGATGGATTGGCTCAGTTTGATAGTTCAAAAACTATTGAGCAAATGCAGGCTGTGATAAGTAAATTTGAACGCATTGCAATGGCTGAAACAATACGCTGGGAACCTCTTTACTATGCTGCTTTTACACAAATTAATATGAGTTTTAGAGAAACAGATGGTGAAAAGAAAGATGCAATTCTTGATCTTGCTGAGAAAAATATCGAAAAAGCATTGTCTATTAATGGTGATAAATCTGAATTATACGCGTTGCAAGGCTTTCTTTATCAAGGAAGAATTCAGGTTAGCGCAATGCGTGGTATGACCTATTCGCAAAAGGCTGCTGAAATTTTGGAGAAGGCGATTGAGATTAATCCCGAAAACCCACGACCATACTTTCTTTTAGCTCAAAATATCTTTCATACTCCCAAAATGTTTGGAGGTGGAAGTAAAAATGCGCTTCCCAAAGCGTTAGAAGCAAAAAAGTATTTTGAAAAAGAGAATGGCAAAGAGGGTATTTCACCAAAATGGGGTGCAAAAGCCAACCTTAGAATGATTGAAAACTGTAATAAGGAAAGCTAATATTTTGATTAACTTTAAGCACCCTGTTTAGCCTATAATTGGGTGCTTATTTTCTTAAAGCTATGGATGCACGGAAAATCAATTTTAAAAGGTTATTGCTATTCGAACTTCGCGATATCCTAATCCTTTTAGTTATAAGTACAACGCCAACCTATATTTTTGCTGGAAATGCTCTTTTTGCTAACTTTTGGAACTACGCCTACAATATTATCTATGGCGCGTTGCTTGGCTGGACAATTTGGAAAGGAAATCAGCTATTAGGTGTTTACTTCGATTGGAAAATGCCTTGGGAGAAGAATCCTACTAGAACCTTCTTGTATAGGATTGTTGCATCCATCGTTTTCTCGGCAGTTGATATTGTAGTGGTTAGCTATTTAATATACACTTACATATATAAAATTAATGTTTTTGATAATATAAAGCCTCTCATTAGTTATGCTCTTGTTGCTTTTGTGATAGCAATGCTCGTAACTACTGTTATATACTTGTATCATTTTTTTATTTCGTGGCGCGAATCTCTTATTCAGCGCGAAAAATATAAGCGCGATGCGCTTTCGATGCAATATGAAACTCTTAAGAGCTACGTAAACCCACATTTTCTATTCAATAGTTTGAGCGTTCTTAGTTCTTTAGTTGAAAAGGATACTCAGAAATCACAGCAATTCATTAAGCAGCTTTCCGACATTTACCGCTATGTTCTTGAGCAAAAGGATAAGGAGTTGGTTCCGCTTAAGGTTGAGTTTGATTTTGTAAAATCGTTTATCGATTTAAATAGGATTAGGCATGGTGAAAATTTGAAGGTTAATATCAATCTCGAAAAAATTGATGGATATATTATTCCACTTTCGCTCCAAATACTGGTTGAGAATGCTTTGAAACACAATGTGATTTCAGAGGAGGAGCCGCTAAAGGTTTCCATCTTTAGAGAAAAAGATTATGTTGTGGTCAGAAATAATTTACAAATTAAAAGAACCATAGGTGATTCAGGAGGAATAGGATTGGAAACAATTCAGAAACGTTATGAAATACTTTCTTCTTTGCCATTAATTGTTGATAGAAGTAATGATTTTTTTACTGTTAAGGTGCCCATTATTAATAATTTAAATTGATTATAAATGAAATACCTAATATACCTTTCTATTCTGTTTTTCCTGTCAGAGTTTTTACTTATGATTGTAAAACGTTCAGGAAAAGCCTCGAGTACCGTTCAGCGCGATAAAGGCTCATTGATACTTCTTTGGGTCACAATTACTATATGTTTTACGCTGGGGTTTATGCTTTCATTTCATGGTAGGTGGGGGATAAATGAGTTTCAGTTTTACTTTCTAGGATTGTTTATAATTTTTGTTGGCTCAGTAATCCGTTGGCTCTCGATTTATAAACTTAAAAAAGCCTTTACTGTTGATGTTGCAATAGGAGCAGAGCATAAGCTGAAAACGAATGGATTGTATAAAGTTGTGCGTCATCCAAGTTATCTTGGGTTGTGGCTGATCATGATTGGATTTGCCATTGGCATGAATAGCTTTTTGTCTGCTGTCTTTATTATAATTCCGATGTTTTTGGTTATTCATTATCGAATTGTGGTTGAAGAGAAAGTACTCCTTGAAGCATTTGGTGAGGAGTATAAACAATATCAGGCAAGCACTAAGAGACTAATTCCTTGGGTTTACTAGTTTAACAGGGCATTTAGCTATGAATTATATTATCATTGAGGATGAACGTTTATCGGCCGAACGATTGGCAGGAATGATTCATCGTTTATTTCCAGAATTGATTCTTGTTAAAACCATTGATTCTGTTAAGTCAGCGGTTAAGTGGCTTTCTACAAACGAGCAACCTGCATTAGGTTTTTTCGATATTCAATTAGCAGATGGGCTCAGCTTTGAGATTTTTGAGCAGATCCAACTACAATTTCCTGTAATATTCACTACAGCATTCAACGAGTATGCCATTAAAGCATTTAAGGTAAACAGTATAGATTATCTCCTAAAGCCAATCGATGAAGATGAACTGAAAAATTCGGTGGTAAAGTTTAAGGCAGGATCGACCAAGCCATCGGCATTAGGTAATGATACTGTTGCCAAAGCATTGCAAATGCTAACGAATACCTATAAGTCAAGATTTCTTGTTAAAGTAGGCGAGCATCTCCGAATGGTTGATATTGATGATGTGTCGATTTTTATTAGCATGGAGAAGTCTACTTTTATTCGTACCCATAATGGGCGCGATTATGGTATCGATTTTACCCTCGAACAACTCGAAGGTCTTATCGATCCAAACAAGTTCTTCCGTGTAAACCGAAAGTTTATCGTTGATATCAAATCAATCAAAGATATTATCTCGTACTCAAACAGCCGCTTAAAGCTAAAACTTGATGTTGAAACCGATGAGGATGTAATTGTCAGCCGCGAAAGGGTTGGGGAATTTAAGGATTGGCTTGAGAAATAGGATGAAAGAAAATAAAAAAAACCTTCCTGCAATGTTAATTGAAGGAAGGTTTTTGGTTTTGGATAAACTAAATTGATGCTAAATATTCAGCCTCTACAAACCTTACATTGCTCTGAACTCGAGAAAGAACATCAAGAAAAACGGATAAATGGTTGATTGGAAATTCTTTTTGGTACCAGTTTAGGTATAAAGGGCTACCATTCTCTTCCACATTATTGTCGATGTTCAATAATGATTGTGTTAACTCCAAAAGTTCCTTATTGTTGGATTTAGATGAGGATACCAGCGCATTGAATTCAATCATTTTGTCAACAAGAATCTTGATGTCGCTGGACGCATCACCATTAATCAGGATTGATGTTTGGGCTGCAGGGTTTGATAAATTCATTGGATTGTAATCTTCTTTAAGTTTCCCATTTTCGCAGCAATCATTATTGGTTTCTGTTAAAAGTTTGCATTTAAGCTCATCGATATACTTGCAAAGCTCATCGGCTTTCTGCTTTACTTTATCATCCGAAGTATTACCCTTTGTAATTATTTGATAAAAGGTTGTTGATTTATCGCTGTTGAAACTATTAGCAGAAAAGTTTTGAACTAGGCTTGAACTGATGTTTAGCGTAAGTAAGACGCTGAACAGTGCAAGAAATGTTAGTCCAAATATAACTCCAAGTTGATTTAAGAGCGATAGGCTTTTGTTTTTGCGTGTACTGTATAGGTAAACAGGGAGAAATAGTACAAATGGTAGAGGAACACCAATAATCATAAATACTCCAGCATACTGCCAGTGAAGTATCTTAAAAAGGGCTCCAATTAGATCAAAACTGAAAACAATAAAGGTCACAATATATAGCCATTTGTAATTCTTCTCCTCTTGTTCCTTGTAGTTGAATAAAAGCGCAAGTGGAAGAAAGATTATGCAAAATGCCAAAATTGAAATAAGAAGTAGTAATGATGCACCTGCAATATGCATTGCTTTAAGTAAGGCTCCTGCCAACATTAGGTTAGCGCAAACAATTCCTGTTATTATGATTATTTTTTTCATGGCAATTTCTTTTTCAGATTAGTTGTTTTGAACTGTCAAGTTTTTGATGGTTTGATATTCAACCATTCTAACCCTTTTTTCAATATCTGTCAGAATAATCATCGTGCCAATCAAAGGCTTATCGCTAAAGGTAAGCTGTTCCCATGGAACCATTTCGTTACCAAGCGAAATGCTTGACGTGTTAATCAATTTTGTAATGCCATAACCTAGCTCTTTGTTGTTTAAGATGTTTGAGGTAGTAACTATCTCAAATTGGCTAAGGTTTTGTTTTAACTTTATTGCAATGCCATTCTCAATTAGCAGCCTGTTAACAACAGCTGTATTGTATTTATCGTTGATAGCATTGAGGTTGTTTGATAATTCTTTAGCCTTTATCTCTCCAACATTCTCGGTGGTCATTATCAGCATAAGTTTTATGCTATCGATTTGGTGGTAAACATCTGATGCAGCCTTTTGAATCGAAGCCCTCATCGTTTGAAGTTTAGCGCCTGTGCTATCTGATTTTACTTTAAAATCATTATTTA
>JBPXJX010000498.1:0-4723 GCA_051715525.1 Bacteroidales bacterium | reverse complement strand
CGATTCTTTTTTAAGGAGAGGTTGAAAGTCAATATAACTCAAGCCTTCTTTTTCAATTTCAATAGCAAGGAATTTCATGGTTTATCAATAATTTATTTTCAAAGATTAATATAAAACTTGATTTTTTAAACAAGAAAGTGTAACGTTTTTTGGACTTGTGTGTCTTATAAGTAAATGATTTATTAAAAACGAACATCTACTGTTCATATTCGTACGGTTTCGAAATATTACATTAATAATTAACTATCAGTATTGCAGACATATATGAATTGTGGTATGGATAATGAAATTAAATAAATACTATAAAATTAACGACCATGACTGTAAAATTATACGAAAATGAGACTGTGCTAAAAGCCGCAAATACAAGTTTCTGCGTTGATTCAGCACAAGTTGACGGTAAATTGATTCTTACTAATCAACGAATCTATTTTAAAACAATGGTTGAAGAGACTAAGCATAACGATTTTGAGATACTTCCAAATCAAATAAAAGAGGTTATGTTTTTTAATACATGGAAGATTTTTCCTAATGGTCTAAATGTTGTGACAAAACAGGGAGAAGAAAAAAAGTTTATTATAAAAAACCGCGATCAGTGGTGCTTGATGATTAATAAAATGTATTAATGAGTTATCAAATATTTTATAGAAAAAAGTTTGTGTTAAGTATTTAAAATCGATTTAATTTTCTACATAAAATCAAATTACATTAATCAGCAAGCAAAAAATAAAAGAGGCCTTAAGGCCTCTTTTATTTTAATATTCATCTTCGTTAAAGAAAAAATCTTCCTTGGTTGGGTAATCAGGCCAAATATCTTCAATACTCTCGTATACCTCTGCTTCCTCCTCTAGCTCTTGAAGATTTTCAATTACCTCGAGTGGCGCTCCAGAGCGAATGGCATAATCTATCAACTCTTCTTTAGTTGCTGGCCAGGGAGCATCTTCAAGTTTTGATGCAAGTTCTAATGTCCAGTACATAATATGATATTAAATTTGTTAAATAGTTGATTTACAGCATATTGTATATTTGCATGCTATTTGCAAATATAAAAAAATATTAATATCAAATATTAGGTTGCCAAGGAATTTGATCAACATTAATATCTTTTGCCATCTTTCTTGATAGAACAAAGAAAAAATCGCTAAGACGATTGATGTAAATAACTACATTCTCTGGAACTGGAGTCTCTTCGGAAAGTTTTATGGTAATCCTTTCGCATCTGCGGCATATAGTTCGGCAAACATGGCATAACGAAACTGTAGGATGGCCCCCAGGTAATATAAATGATTGCAATGGTTCAAGCATCGAATCCATTTTATCAATTTCTAACTCAATGGTTTGTATATCCTCCGGTAGTAGTTTGGGGATTTGAACTTTGCAATCAGAACAATCAGCAGCAAGAATTGAAGCGCAGTTCATCAACTTATCTTGGATGTTGATGAGAAATTGTTTTGTTTCATCATCAATATCTTGATCGCGCAATAATCCGATGTTTGAAATTAGCTCGTCAACCGTTCCGTAAGCCTCAATTCTTGGATGATATTTTGCTACTCGTTTCCCTCCTATTAAAGAGGTTGTACCCTTGTCGCCTGTTTTGGTGTAAATCTTCATTCTGTTAAAATCTATTGCTCAGTAAGCACTACCTGCTGTTTCATGGTTGGGTTAAGGTTGATCTCGTCCGATTCAATCATACCATCTCGTAGTCTAACGATACGACGTGCATGGCGAGCAATATCTTCCTCATGTGTAACAACAATAATTGTATTGCCTTGGTTGTAAATATCCTCGAAAAGATTCATGATATCGATAGAAGTTTTTGAATCGAGGTTTCCGGTTGGCTCGTCGGCAAGAATAATTGATGGGTTATTCACTAATGCCCTTGCAACAGCAACCCTTTGACGTTGACCTCCTGAAAGTTCGTTAGGTCTATGCTCCATTCTATCTTCAAGACCAACATTCTTCATTGTTTGAATACCTTTTTCAGTTCTTGCTTCTTTGCCAACACCAGCGTAGATTAAAGGTAGCACAACATTTTCAAGTGCTGTGTAACGAGGTAGAAGGTTAAATGTTTGGAAAACGAAGCCAATCTCTTTGTTTCGAATTTCAGCAAGCTGATCATCAGCTAAAAGGCTAACATTTGTTCCATTTAGTATATAATCACCCTCTGTTGCAGTATCAAGACAACCGATTATATTCATTAGAGTTGATTTCCCCGAGCCTGATGGGCCCATGATGGCAATATACTCGTTTCGATTGATTGTTAAATCAACACCCTTAAGGGCTTTAACTACCACTGTACCTACCTTGTAGTACTTTTTTAGGTTTTTTAAAGAAAATACGACGTTAGACATTGTTTATATTATTATTTTATAAAATTATTAAAAAAGACCATATCTTAATACGAAATGCTGTTTAACTATGCCTTTGCGGAAAAATACTAAGCCGCAGTCGAACATATCTATTGATATTGAAACGTTTTCATCTGAACAAATAGTATTCCAAGCGTTTTCCATCCCTTTACTCCATCTTATATCATCAAAAATAATTAACGATTCGCTATTTACTTTTGTTGACAGTAGATTGAAATACCTTATTGTTGCTTCTTCAGTATGGTTTCCGTCAATATATGCGATACCTACATTCTGTAACTCCAATAATAGTTCTGGCAATGTATCATCAAAGTTGCCGTTAATCTGATTAACATTGGCTAGCCCAAGTTTGTTGAAATTATCGGATGCTTTTTTTGATAAAGTTGTTTCACCTTCAATAGTATAAACTTTTGCATCGTCAAAGCCACTAGCTATATACATTGTGCTAATTCCAAGCGAAGTTCCAAATTCAATAACAGTCTTAGGTTTTAGATAGGCTGTAAGCCTATAAAGTAGTTGCCCCTTGTGTTTTTGAACTGAAGCCTTTTTAACTACATTGGCAATGGTATAACTGGTTTTTGTTTTCGAACCTGCGCCAAAGTCTTTTATCTCAACGGATGTTTTATCGTGAAGAAGTTCTTTACGAATAGTTTCAATTTTTTCAAAGATCTTGTTTTTCGACTTTACATCGATACACTCAGTGTAAAGGCTGTATACAAAAGGGGAGTGAATGCCATGGCCTCCCCTTGATTTAGATTTTATCCTAAAGTTGAAATATTTTATTAATCCTTTAATTCCTTCAAACAACATTAACAAATCTTTAATACCTAAAAATTAATTTAGCTAAGATAAGATTTGAGTTTCTTATACTGAGATATGGGATGTTAAAAAACGTTTAAATGGTTTGCTATTTTAATTTTTAGCAAAATGATTTGTAAAGCCCATTTTTTCTAAATTTGCTACATGGCTGTAAATCTTTCGACCGATATAATGTATTTAAGCGGAGTTGGTCCTAAAAGGGCTGATTTGCTTCGTAAAGAGTTGAATATATCAACCTACAAGGATTTGCTTTATTATTATCCGTTTAAGTATATCGATAGGTCTAAAATCTATAAGATTTCTGAAATTGTTGATGATTTACCATACATTCAACTAGTTGGGAAAGTTGTTAGGTTTGATGAGGCAGGTGTGGGCAGAAAGAAAAGGCTAACGGCTATTTTTTCTGATGGTACAGGAGTGGTCGAGTTGGTATGGTTTAAGGGAATAAAGTGGATAAGTCAAAGCCTTAAGATGAATGTGCCATACGTGGTATTTGGCAAGGCAACTCTTTTTAATGGGCGATTTAACATTGCACACCCCGAGGTTGAAGAGTTTAAGCCCGAAGCTGAAAAAGTAAACACCTCGTTGCAGGCTGCATACAATACTACAGAGAAACTGAAGAATAGTTTTTTGACCTCGAAGGCAATTTATAAACTGCAGCAGACATTGCATTTGCAGGTTTGTAAAAGCATTGATGATACTTTACCACCACATTTTATCGATAGGTATAAGTTGATGACTTTGACTGAAGCCCTAAAGCAGATACATTTTCCTGAAAGTGCAACAATTCTTCAAAAAGCGCAGAACCGATTAAAGTTTGAGGAACTTTTTTATGTTCAGTTGGGTTTGCTTAAGCAGCGTAGCTTGCGTATGAGTAAGAAGAATGGGCATGTTTTTAGCGTTGTTGGTGATATGTTCAATCGATTTTACATCGAAAAACTGCCATTCGAACTGACTGATGCTCAAAAAAGAGTAATTCGCGAAATCCGAAAAGATATGGGTAGCGGAAAGCAGATGAATCGACTTTTGCAAGGCGATGTGGGCAGTGGTAAAACGTTGGTTTCGCTAATGTCGATGCTAATTGCGGTTGATAATGGCTATCAGGCTTGCATAATGGCGCCTACTGAAATTCTTGCCAATCAGCATTACGAAACCATTACCAAATTGCTTGGAGATTTACCTGTTAAGGTCTCATTGCTTACCGGTTCTACAAAAAAATCAGTAAGGAATGGGTTGCATTCCGATTTAATTGAAGGCAACACCAATATTCTTATTGGTACACATGCACTATTGGAGGATGTAGTTCAATTTAAAAACCTAGGTTTTGTAACCATCGATGAGCAGCAACGATTCGGAGTGGCGCAACGCGCAAAATTATGGGAGAAGAATGATAATCCACCTCATGTGCTTGTAATGACTGCAACACCCATTCCTCGTACGCTAGCAATGACCATTTATGGCGATTTGGATGTGAGCACAATTGATCAACTTCCTCCTGGGCGAAAACCTATTAAAACAATTCACTTTACAAATCG
>JBPXJX010000497.1:0-17715 GCA_051715525.1 Bacteroidales bacterium | reverse complement strand
TAGTTGATAAACGCTTAACGAGATAAATGATAACACGAGAAATAGATACATTAACCTATGAATCAAAAGAGCATTGAGGTTAGCAAAGCCAATAATATCAGAGTAAAACACGGGTATGCTATATACCATGTAATCGAAAAGGTAATAGTATTGATTCTTTAGGTAAAACATGGTTAGAAAAATGTAACCAATCAGAATTGCAAACGTAACCGCCTGATTTTTGATAATATTCATCAGGATAAAAGATAACCCAATAATAAAAACCAGAGTTGGAACTGAAACTAATAAAAAGTAAGAGATATATGCTAACCAATTTACAGTATTAAACCCAAGTATAAGGTTGAATATTAACGCCATACCTAGTATAGCAAAGTTCAGCGTTGTAAAAACAAAGATATTTCCAAAGAACTTGCCAAGAATATAATCCCCGTTCGACATGGATCGGGTATAAATAACTTCAGTAGTATCTAGTTTCTTATCGCGTTTAAGGAAATCTGAAGCCAAAAAAACAGCAATAATGGCTTGAACTATATTTAGATACATTAAACTCGAGTAGGGAATTGTAGATGGTACTGCATTTTGTATTTCGCCCTCGCCAAAAGCCACCATTGCAAGGTTAAGAAAGAATACTATGGTTAACATCAGTATCCCCAGTATCCTAAAGAACCAACTCCTGAATAAGGTTTTTGCTTCGAAAAGCGCTATATTTTTTATTTGGAATGTCGAAAGCATAGCAATTATTCTTCTTCAATTTCAGTAATTCGTTTGTTTGAGTACTTATCCATAAAATAAACGTAAGCATGCTCGAGGTTAGGCTCTATCTGAATTCCTTTGTAAGGTGATGGATCATCAGCAACCACCTCAATATCCCAACCTTCTTCATTAGGTATTGTAGTGGTTATAGGGAATATGTTGCTAATCCTATCCATTTCAGCAGTGTTAACCTGCATTTGCCAAATTTTTCCTTTTGATAAGTCTATTAGTTTCTCGGGCGAGCCATTAAATGCCAATTTCCCATTCGATAGCAAAGCCATGTTTTTGCATGTACTAGAAATATCCGCAACGATATGCGTAGAAAGAATAATTATAACATCGCGAGAGCTGATAGTTGAAAGTAGATTTCGGAATCGAATTCGTTCTTCGGGATCAAGCCCTGTTGTTGGCTCATCAACAATAATTATTTTAGGATCATTAATTAGCGCCTGAGCAATCCCCAATCTACGCTTCATACCGCCAGAAAGTTTGTTGGCTTTCCGATCGCGTGCTTCGTAAAGTCCAACTGTTTCTAGCATTTGAGCAACAGCACTTTTACGAATTTTGCTCTCCTTCATCCCCGAAAGTCTTGCGCCATAATCAAGAAACTCATAGGTAGTCAGGTTGGAAAAGAATCGGAAGTCCTGAGGAAGGTAACCAAGCATTTTTCGAATTTCGTCGCGATTTTTTGAGATGTCCAAGCCATCCACAAAAATTTCTCCACTCGAAGGTTCAAGCAGTGTTACAAGAATCCTCATTAATGTCGATTTACCGGCCCCATTGGGGCCGAGTAAACCAAACATTCCGCTCTCAATTATCAGGCTAACATCATCTAACGCTTTGTTTCCGTTAGGGTAAACCTTCGAGAGATTTTGAATTTCTAATTTCACTATTATAAAATTTTGTATTCAAATGTATTATAACTAATTGATATTGATTAATCTAAATCTGTTAAATTGATTATTGTATAGTATTAATTATTTTCAAATATAATGTATAATATGGTAATATGTAATGCAAGGTATGTTAATTTTTATAAAACAATATAAAATAGCAACTTCATTAGTATGAATAAAATGAACATGTAGTATCCCTTTTCAGGGTAAGCCTTTCAGGTTGTTTTGTAACCAGACTTGAACTATCAGCAAGGGATATATCTAAACTTTTAGCATAAAGACCATAGTGTAAATGCGACTTAATAAGTACAACTGCCAAAGAGTCTATTTTAATTAAATTAGAGTTTATTTGCGAATGGTTTTTAGCATTAATTTTTATTGATAATGGTTTAATAGTAGAATCAAGGTCGAAGTAAAGATTACTTTTATCCATATTTATTCCAATTCTTGAAGATGCAATTGAAGAAACGCGGATGTTCGCTTTTTTGAGATAAATTACAGAAACCCTTTTATTTACTTTGATTTCAATATCTGCAAGTTGCCTTGCATCAGAAAGGGTTAGGGTATCTCCTTTTACAGTATAAAATTCATTTGTAAAAATTGAATCTTTTGGCCAAGTTGCTTTAATTGATGATGAATCGCTAGATGAAAGATCTATTCTTTTGCAATTGCTAATGCATAGTACTTTTATTTCAGGAAGTTTATAGTTACGAATACTCATACCTGATAAATCATCTTTATGATGTCCTGTTAATCTGACATATAGTGCAGATGATAGAATAATAAGAGCTATTACGGTTAAAAGTGATATAAATATTAATTTACTTATTTTCATTGTGGTAAAGGTTTAATGATTATTCAAAATAGGGTTTGAGCTCTTCAAACTTGATATTCAGAATTTTTGTTTGTTTTACGATTACAGGTAAATCAATTTCAAAAAATTCTTTTCTTTTCCATTGATTGATGATTTCAACGGCATTATCATTAACATAGAACCCTACTCCACGCTTATTGTCAATTATTCCACGTGCTTGCAATTCGCTATAAGTTCGCATTATTGTATTCGGGTTTACACCAAGTTCCGATGCAAGATCTCTAACCGATGGGATTTTCTCCCCAGGAGGATAATTGCCTTCCATCACTTTCTCTGAAATGCTATCTGCAATTTGGAGAAATATTCCTTTTGTATTTTTGAATTCCATGATTAAACCTCCTTCTCTTTTAACCTGAACCAAGCAATTGCCAGTAGAGATAAATTAGCTAGCGTAGCGAAGATTGCATAATATGCTATAGAATCTTTTTTATTCTTGAAAAAGAGCAATTCATTATTCCTTATGGATTTATAGTTTTCTAAATCAAATCCTTTCGATAGTAGGTACGTAAATAGAAGAAAACCAATCACTATAACTGAGAATGTGAACATTGATTTTATTAATGGCAATTTACTAAAATGGCTAGCACCAGTAAATGCTGCACTAAATGCAAATAAACTACTCTGAATGATTGCTAACTTCTCCCATCCTGTTGTTGGGTGATCATTTAAGAACTGACTGAATGAGAATTTATAGTGAATAAAGCTAGGGGTATAATAATGAACAATACTCCCCTCAATATTTGCGATTACCCAAAAAAGTATCGGAAAAAGAATTATAAAACTTATTACCCTACTGAGCAGTTCATAAAGAAATTTCTCCGATGTGCTTGTTGGAAGGGTTAAATAGGTGATGCTTTTTTCTTTAGAGCGGAAGGCAGAAAATGATAAACTTGAATATATTACACCTAGAGTAAAGAAGAAGAAGGTGAATGCTCCAAAGTAAGCATTGTTGCTCCAATTATTAAAATCGCCCATTTTTTGGAAGAGAAGTAACAGTAAAAAAACAATTCCGCTTATACCAGCTAACGATAGCCAAATTGTTTTTTTATTTACAATGTGCGATTGTTTAGCCAGTAGAGTAAAGCGTTGTATCGAAAAATTATTATTTGTTTGCATAGCCTATTCTATTTTTGTGCCTTTTATTATTGCATTAAAAAGTAATTCTATGTCTACTTCTGTCTCTGATTGGTTGTTTGGAATTATCATATGGTAACCACCAGGCACAGGTTCACAATAAATAGCTTCTTTAATATCTTCAGAAGTGCCTGAAGAAAAGCAGTATTTTCTAGATATGTCACCAATATTTTGTTGAAAAATTACTTTTCCATCATCGAGAATTATGATTTTATCAATTAAGTTCTCCACATCCTTAACCTGGTGAGTTGATATAATAACTAGCTGATTCTCATCTAAAGTTCCGGCAAGTATTTTTCTAAATAGAGATTTCGACGGAATATCTAGCCCATTAGTTGGTTCATCGAGAACCAATAAACGACAGCGCGTTGCAAGTGCAAAGGCAATTAAAAACTTCTTTTTTTGACCATGCGATAAGCGCTGAAGGTTGCTTGCTGTTTGAAGATCAAACTCTTTCAGCGTACTATGCAGTATACTATAATCAAATTTAGGATAAAATGGTGAGTGTGCTTCTATGTAAGCTTTTATTGTAACATAAGGAAAAAAGAACTCTTCTGGGACAAGAAAAATATCGCTAAGAAACGATACTTCTCGATTTTTGGGCTTATGGTTTAGAACCATTATTTCTCCTGACTTTGGGTAAAGGAGTCCTGTAAGTAATTTTAAAAAGCTAGTTTTTCCAGCCCCATTTTTTCCTAATAAACCAGTGATACTGCCTCCTTCAAGACTCAATGATAAATTGCTAAATAGGTTACGCTGCTTTGAGTACGAGAAGTTAAGATCATTAACTTGAATCATGTCTTATTGATTTAGTGTGCTACTATACTAATACAGTACAAAGTAAAATTGTTTATTTCATTTATACAAGTTTTTTCAAATATTTTTGAGAGAAATTTTAAATCAAGATAGTTTGCTAATATTATGAATGGTATAAAAGAATTCAGGTTACTAAAAAGCAAATAAAAAAGGCACCAACTATTAAGTCGATGCCTTTACAATATGATTATTAAAATTACTCTTTCAGCTTTGCAACAAAGAATTCTCTGTTCAACTTAGCAATGTTAGATATGGAGATTCCTTTTGGGCATTCTGCTTCGCAAGCTCTTGTGTTAGTACAACCACCAAAACCCAGCTCATCCATTTTTGCTACCATCGATTTTACGCGCTGCTCTGCTTCAATTCTTCCCTGTGGGTAAAGCGATAAGTGAGTAACCTTTGCTGCAATGAATAACATTGCTGATGTATTTTTACAAGCTGCTACGCAGGCTCCACAGCCAACACAGGTTGCTGAGTCGAATGCATCATCAGCATCCTTTTTTGGAACAAGAATTGCATTTGCATCTTGTGCTGCCCCTGCATTAATGCTGATAAAACCACCTGCCTGCATAATTTTATCGAATGGGCTTCTATCAACAATTAAGTCCTTGATAACCGGGAATGCAGCAGCTCTCCATGGTTCAACGGTAATTGTATCGCCATCCTTGAACTCGCGCATGTGCAATTCGCAAGTTGTGGTTTTATGCTGTGGACCATGTGGACGACCGCTAATGTACATCCCGCATGAGCCGCAGATACCTTCGCGACAATCGTGCTCAAAAGCAACAGGCTCTTTACCATCTTTAATAAGATTATTGTTGAGGTAGTCGAGCATCTCAAGGAATGACATATCGGGCGAAACGTCATTAAGAGGGTATATCTCGAAGCGTCCTTTGCTCTTAGCATTTGGTTGACGCCATATTTTGAGTTTAATGTTCATTGTCAAATGGTATTATTTATAGCTACGTTCTGCAAGTTTTACGAATTCGAATTTAAGCTCCTCTTTATGAAGTTCGGGCTCTTGTCCTTCGCCTTTATACTCCCATGCTGCAACATACGAGTAGTGGTCATCATCGCGTTTTGCTTCGCCAGTATCGGTTTGGCTCTCCTCGCGGAAGTGAGCTCCACAACTTTCCTTGCGATTTAAGGCATCCATACAAAGGAGTTTCCCAAGTTCGAAGAAATCGGCAACACGACCAGCTTTCTCTAGTTCTTGGTTTAGCTCTTCGTTAGTTCCTGTAACCTTAAGATTTTTCCAGAATTCATCCTCTAGTTCTTTTATTAGAACAAGCGCTTTCTTCAAACCTTCTTCGTTACGAACCATTCCACAGTAGTCCCACATAATCTTACCCAGCCTTTTATGGAATGACGTTGCGGTTTCTTTACCGTTTATGCTGAGTAGTTTATTGATTCTGTCCTTTGCCTCTTTTTCAGCCTTTTCAAACTCAGGTAAATTAGTTTGTATTCGTGGGGTTCTAATATCATCTGCAAGATAATCGGTAATGGTGTATGGAAGAATGAAGTAACCATCGCCAGAGCATTGCATTAATGAGCTTGCACCCAAGCGGTTTGCACCGTGGTCGGAAAAGTTAGATTCGCCTACGGCGTAAAGGCCAGGAATTGTTGTCATCAGATTATAGTCTACCCAAAGACCACCCATGGTATAGTGCCCTGCTGGGTATATACGCATTGGCGTTTCGTATGGCGATTCGCCCGAAATCTTTTCGTACATATCGAAAAGGTTTCCATAGCTATTCTCAATGGCTTTCTTACCTTTTTTCTTGATAGCATCACGAAAATCGAGGTAAACCGATAGCCCTGTTGAGCCTACACCAAATCCTGCATCACAACGCTCTTTAGCAGCGCGCGAAGCAACATCGCGAGGAACAAGGTTTCCGAATGCTGGATAACGACGTTCTAAATAATAGTCGCGTTCTTCCTCAGGAATATCGTTAGGTTTACGTGGATCTTTTGCTTGCTTTGGAACCCAAACTCTACCGTCGTTACGCAACGATTCTGACATCAAAGTCAACTTTGATTGGTAGCTATTTAAAACAGGTATTGAAGTTGGGTGAATTTGTACGAAACTTGGATTTGCAAATAGTGCACCTTTTCTATGAGCTTTCCAAGCAGCTGATGCGTTTGAATTTAACGCAAGGGTTGATAGGTAATAGATTGTGCCATAACCACCAGTAGCCAAAACCACTGCGTGAGCAGAGTGGCGCTCAATCTCGCCGGTTAGCATGTTTCGGGTAATGATTCCACGGGCTTTACCATCAATAACCACAATATCCAAAAGTTCACGGCGTGGATACATGGTTACCGTTCCGGCTTTAATCTGACGAGTTAAAGCTGAGTAAGCACCAACAAGACACTGCTGTCCTGTTTGTCCCTTTGCATAGAAAGTACGGGAAACCTGAACCCCTCCGAACGATCGGTTATCAATTGTTCCACCATAATCACGAGCGAAAGGAACGCCAAGGGCGGTATAATGGTCGATTACCAAGTTGCTAACTTCTGCTGCGCGGTAAACATTGGCTTCGCGAGCGCGAAAGTCGCCACCTTTAATCATATCGTAGAATAAGCGATAGATGCTATCGTTATCGTTTTTATAGTTCTTTGCAGCATTTATACCACCTTGTGCAGCCACTGAGTGCGCACGACGAGGGCTATCCTGATAGCTGAACACTTTAACATTATACCCAAGTTCACCAAGGGTTGATGCAGATGATGAACCGCCAAGCCCAGTTCCAATAACAATAATATCGAGTTTGGCTTTATTTGCTGGGTTAACCAGTTTTAACGATGCTTTGTGCTTTGTCCATTTATCGGCCAAAGGACCATCGGGTATTTTTGAATTTAGTTTGCTCATATTATGGTTATTTCAGAATTAGAAAGTAAAGAGGAATAATTGTAAAGCCAACAGCAATTAATGCTGCGTAGATATATGCAACCACCTCAAGGCGTTTGATCCAAATTTTATTGTTCCATCCAAGAGTCTGAAATGCAGCCCAAAAACCGTGGCTAAGGTGTAAACCTAAAAGTATAGCTCCAATTATGTAGATAATATCGTACCACCAGTAGGCGATAAATAGTCCAGAAACCAATGAGTAGGTATCGTGCATTTCGGGTATGCCATTAATGGTTGGAAGTTCACCAAATTGTAATTTCCAGTAGAAATTTGCAAGGTGAATGATAAGAAAGGTAAGAATTGTAGCACCTAGAATGTACATGTTTTTTGATGCCCATGATGTAACCCCGTTTGAAGCAGAGCTAATATAGCCAACTGGTCTTGCCTTTCGGTTCATAAGGGTAATGATACTTGCATAGATTATGTGGATAATGAATCCAACGGCAAGTATTGGTTCAATAACTTCAATGGCAGGGTTTGATGCCATAAAGTGTGCTGCAGCATTAAAAGCATCGTTGCCAACCAGCAGCATAAGGTTAACGGTAAGGTGTACCAATAGAAAAAGCATCAGGAATAACCCCGATATACTCATAATTAGCTTTTTACCAATTGACGAGCTGAAAATCCCATTCATAGGTTTAAGTTTTAATTTTGAAGATACAAGTTAATGTTTTTATTGGGTCAGCGTAATTTTCGGGAAAAAAATCTACAACTGCCAATCAAAAGATGCTTTTTACAGCAGTTATGTGGTTGATAAATGTCAACTATCAGCGTAATCTGATAGTTGGTTACTAAAGAAAAGAAGTCGTCTCAAACTTTTTTTGAGACGACTTCTTTTATAATTTTTTTAAGCCGATATGGAAACCAAATCTTTTCGTGCAGTTGTTTTAAATTGAGCTCTTACCCATTTATCGATATCTAGTTTGGGGGAGAGCAAGGAAACCTTTCCGTCGTTTTTACTATTTTTCTGGAAGTACTCAATTGCCTTAAGCAATGTTCCATCAATATCGAGGATGTATGGGTAAAATCCATCCTCATCGATGATGTTACGAGCAATTACTGCTTTAACTTGAGTTTCGATTATTTTCTTCGAGTGGTTAATTTGCGTATGATTAGGTACAATTCCATTTCGCTCGGCGTAGGCTACAAATTCGTTGAGCAGATTGAAACCGTTGAGGTATTTTTTTACCTCTTCAAAATCTTTGATATTTCTTACCTCATTTCTGTGTCTATCGGTGAAATCAAAGGCAAACCGATATATTAAGTTGCGATTTGCAACTTTTGTTAAGTAAGGGCTAATACCGCTAGTATCAAGTGGAATAAAAATATCGGGCATAATTCCGCCACCACCATAAACAACCCTTCCTTTTGAAGTATAGTATTTAAGGGAGTCGGCAAACTTAATGCTATCAACCTCTTGGAATTCACCATGCTTATAGCGAGTAGTTATATCGTTAAAATACTCATCATCGCTACCTGAATTGTAAGGTTTCTGAATACTTCGTCCCGATGGGGTGTAGTATCGAGCAGTGGTTAACCTTAAAGCTGAGCCATCTTTAAAAAATACTTGCTCTTGAACTAGCCCTTTCCCAAACGAACGACGACCAATAATGGTCCCTCTATCATTATCCTGAATTGCACCTGAAAGGATTTCGCTTGCCGAGGCGGAGAATTCATCGATTAGCACTATTACTTTTTCATTAACGCACTCGCCTCCCGGATTTGAATAAATATTCTGGCGAGATCTTGATTTTCCTTGGGTGTAAACAATAAGTTTAGTTGAATCTAAAAACTCATCAGCAATTGATGTGGCTGCATCCATGTAACCCCCAGTATTGCCCCGAAGGTCAACGATTAGGTTTTTCATTCCTTGATCCTTAAGCTTGATAACCCCCTTAAGGAATTCGTGATAGGTAGTTTTTGCAAAGGTGTTTATTTTGATGTAGCCTATGTCTTTAGTGGGCATGTAGCTAACGTCAACGCTGTAGATTGGAATTTTATCGCGGGTAATTTCAAAATCAATTAGCTCGTTAACCCCTTTTCGTTTAACCCCAATTTTTACCTTTGTACCTGTTGGCCCTTTTAATAGCTTAGGAACGCTATCGGTTTGGAACTTAACGCCAGCCACATTTTTGCCATTTATTTTGATAATTCTATCCCCAGCCATAACACCAAGTCTTTCAGAAGGCCCCCCTTTTACTGGACTTACAACAACAATTGTATCATTTGGCATATTGTACTGTACTCCAATTCCATCAAATCCGCCTTCAAGAGGCTCGTTCATTCCTTGAAATTCCTTGGCAGGAATGTAAATTGAGTGTGGATCGAGATTTTTAAGTACCGATGGCAACGTTTGTTCAACTAGGTTACTCATACCCACAGTATCAACATAGTCATCCTCGATGTACTTTAGCACGCTAGTAAGTTTTTCGGTTTTTGGGTTTACTAATAAGCTAGTTCTTCCCGAACCCTTGTTTAGCTTAAAACCAATGATAATCCCAATAATTAGAACTATCCCAAGAAATATTGGATAAATGATATCCTTTTTTCTATTCTCGTACATCATAAAATATTAAATATCAATTTTAATAACTTCAATTTTTGCTCTTTGGAGCAATTCAATTCCATCAACCTTATGATACTCGTCGTTGTAAACTACCCTACGAATCCCTGCTTGGATTATCAACTTTGCACACTCAACGCATGGCGATGATGTTACATATAACGTTGCGCCCTCGCTGCTATTGTTCGATTTAGCAACCTTTGTAATGGCGTTTGCCTCGGCATGCAATACGTAAGGCTTTGTTTTGCCTTCCTCATCCTCGCAAATATTCTCGAAGCCCGAAGGGGTTCCGTTAAAGCCATCGGAGATTATCATTCGTCCCTTTACAATTAGGGCGCCTACTTGTCTGCGTGTGCAATAGGAATTTTTAGCCCAAATCTGAGCCATCTCGATATATCGGCGATCGAACTGTTCTTGCCTTTCGCCATATGGGTACAGCTCCTCTTTCATGATTGGCTGTTTATAAAAAAACCCTCGAACCGAGGGTTTTAGGTTAGTACCCGGGGCCGGGATCGAACCGGCACGGTATCGCTACCACTGGTGTTTGAGACCAGCGCGTCTACCAATTCCGCCACCCGGGCAATAAATTCAAGAACTTTGGGATGCGAATATAGAAAGTAATTTCGGTTTAGACAACATCGAAATGAGTTGTTAACTTAAAATAACTTTAAAAATTAATTTTTGATATAGAAGGAATTAAAGTCTGCTTTGCAATATTATAAATACCCTCAACATCAAATCCGCACTCTTTATAAAGTTGCTGCTGAGTGCCATGTTCAACAAAACGGTCGGGAATGCCTAGCCTAATTACTTCGGTTTTAAAATCATTATCGTTTAACCATTCAATAATTGCACTTCCAAATCCACCTGGTAAACAGCCATCTTCAACGGTTATTATCTTTTTAAACTTTTGTCCAATCTCATTGAGAAGTGTTTCATCCAAAGGTTTTACAAAACGCATATCGTAGTGTGCAATGCTATGCCCCTCGGCTTGGAGTCTCTCTATTGCTGTTGTCGCTAAATTTCCAATATGACCAATTGTTACTATTGCTATTTCGTTACCATCCTTTAGCTTTCTTCCTTTTCCAATTTCAAGCCTTGTTAAAGGTTTGATCCAATCAACCATTACACCGTTCCCACGTGGGTATCGGATTGAGAATGGTCCTCCACCATCGAGTTGGGCAGTATACATCAAGTTTCTCAGCTCCTCCTCGTTCATAGGGGCCGCAACCACCATGTTAGGGATACTACGAAGATATGCTATGTCGTAAGCCCCATGGTGCGTAGCACCATCATCACCAACCAAGCCACCACGGTCGAGACAAAAAATTACTTGAAGGTTTTGTAGGGCAACATCATGTATAATTTGGTCGTATGCCCTTTGCATAAAGGATGAGTAAATGTTGCAAAAAGGAACATAGCCTTCAGCTGCAAGACCTGCTGAGAACGTTACAGCATGCTGCTCGGCAATGCCAACATCAAAAGTTCTATCGGGCATCAACTCCATCATGATATTCATTGAGCATCCGCTAGCCATGGCTGGCGTAACTCCAATGATTTTTTCGTTCATCGTTGCTAATTCAACCAATGTTTTCCCAAAAACATCTTGATATTTAGGAGGTGTTGGCTTATCATTTATAACAACTATTCGCTCACCAGTATCTTTATTGAATGCTCCGGGGGCATGGTAAAGCGTTTGATTTTCTTCAGCAGCTGTAAACCCTTTCCCTTTAACAGTAATGCAGTGTAGCAACTTTGGCCCGGGAATATCTTTTAAATCGTTAAGTAATTTTGCAAGATAAACCACATCATGCCCATCAACAGGGCCAAAATATCTAAACCCTAAGGATTCAAAAAGGTTACTCTGTTTTAGCAACGATGATTTAATTGCATTTTCAAGTTTTTGAACTGCAGAGCGGGTTTTAGGGCCAAACTTTCCTAAAAAATTCCAGATACCAGTTCTAAATCTATTATATGCTTTTGATGTTGTGATATCGAGTAGATACTCCTTCATTGCCCCAACATTGGGGTCGATGGCTATATTGTTATCGTTGAGGATTACAAGGAGGTTTGATCTCTGAATGCCAGCATTGTTCAAGCCTTCAAAAGCGAGCCCTCCAGTTAGTGAACCATCACCAATAATTGCAACAACCTGACGATTTTTTCCCTCTTTCTGCGAAGCCACAGCCATGCCAAGCGCTGCTGAAATTGAGGTTGATGAATGCCCAACTCCAAACGAGTCATACTCGCTCTCACTACGCTTTGGAAACCCGCTAAGACCCTTGTATTTTCGGTTTGTATAGAATACATCTTTTCGACCTGTCAATATTTTGTGCCCATATGCTTGATGCCCAACATCCCAAACAATTCTATCTTCTGGTGTATTGAATGCGTAGTGAAGTGCAACAGTAAGCTCTACAACGCCTAAACTTGCTCCTAAATGTCCTGGGTTTTGACAAACAACATCAATTATAAACTGCCTGAGCTCACCGCTTAGCTGAACAAGCTGATCGGGGTCAAGTTTCTTTAAATCACTAGGATATTTTATATTATCTAACAAAGGATAGCTAACGCTCATAATCAATCAAAGATGTTAACACAATGCAAAGTTAAATAATAAACCTGTAAAAACTCCTTTTGTTTAACGATGGGTAAAGGGTATTATTTTATCTTTGCTATAATTGAAATTTTAATATTTGTTAAAACAGCCTCTATGTCACGAGTAAAGAATACCCTTTATGTAAGCTTAATACTAGCTTCTATTTTAAATGGATGTGTTCCTGCAAAAGAGTTTCAAGCGTTGCAGGATAAAAGTATGAAGTGCGAGGAGGAACGCGAAAAGTTCTCAATTGAGAACCAGTCGCTCAGCGTCAGGGTTTCGGAGTGCGACACCAAGTTAAAAGTGCTTCAGAAGGAAGTTGAAACATTAATGGCTGATAGCACGAACCGTTCTGTTGAATTGATTTCATTAAAGCAGGATTTAGAAAGGGTAACTGAAAAATATAATGAGCTTCAGCAGTTGCAAACCAATCTGATGCAGGGCAATCAGAAGGAAACTCGAAAGGTTCTTACACAGCTACAGATAACCCAGAAAGAACTTCAGGATAAGGAGGATGCGCTAAAAGAGCTGGAGAGAAAACTTTTGCTTCGCAAAAATAACCTTGATAAGATGCAATCAAATCTTGATAATCTCAATAAGGAACTTGAAGCCCGCAACCAAAGACTAGTTGAACTCGAAAAGATTTTAAGAAGTAAAGATTCTTTGGTTCTTGCTTTAAAGAAAAAGGTTACCGATGCGCTATACGGATTTGAAGGCAAGGGTCTTACAATAAAAATGCAGAATGGGAAGGTTTACGTTTCGTTGGAGGAAAACCTTATGTTTAAATCTGGAAAATACGATGTTGATCCCAAAGGAGCTGCAGCATTAAAGCAGTTAATTCCTGTGCTTGAGCAAAACCCCGATATTAATATTTTGGTGGAAGGGCATACCGATGATGTTCCTTACAAAGGCAAAGGCGAATTGCTTGATAATTGGGACTTGAGCACTAAACGATCGACAACAATACTTCGGATTTTAGTTAACGGGACAAAAATTAACCCAATTCGTGTAACTGCTGCCGGTCGTAGTCAGTATGTTCCACTCGAAAAGGGCAAAGCACCTGAAATACGCCAGAAAAACCGAAGAACAGAGATTATTCTTACTCCAAAGTTAGACGAGCTTTTTAAGATATTGGAGGCTAACTAAAAATAGGTTGTATTTTTGTAAGGTAGAGGCTGTTTTCTGATATGTAATCCTTTACATCATTCGGGATATCTAAATCCTGATTTTTTGAAATTAATGTTCTAATACAAGTTGACGAAAGAGCATTAAATGGTGTTTCAAAAAAAATGGATTTTCCTTTTACAATGGATTTAATATATTCGGTACTATAATCCATTATTCTGGTTCCAATGAAGTGGTCGAATTGCAGAAGGCCTGGGAAATAAGGTCTCATAAGACTGTCAGAGCCGCAAATAATACCAGTATAAATATCCAAACTATTTAAGTAAAGACAAATGTCAACAAAATGCTCGTAATGGGTTCCATTGATGAAACTCGGATCTGCTATTAAAATCTTATCAGAGTAACGCGAAACTCCTGCTGTAATGGAAATCATTCTTATTCGGTGCTCAATTGGAATAAGTATATCCTTTTTGTTGGGATTGTGTGAGTGTGGGCAAATGATAACATAGTCGAAAAATACATCAAGCGCATGTTCAATAAGGGCAATATGACCATTATGAATAGGATTGAAAGATCCTCCAATAAACCCTATTCTACAAGGGGCTAAATTTTCAATATCATTACGATTTTTTATTGTTTTTGTGATGTTCATTTTATAGTTCCTTTTGTATTTATTTCGAAACATTTTCTATATGTATTATAAAATTACAAAAAATGAAGATTTTTCAAAATATTTTGAAAGAAAATTTGACCTAAGTAGCATTTAATTTTTATGGCTATATTGCATTAAATTGTAAAAAAGAGGTTATAACTACAACCTTTTAATAAACTAATGCTTTTGTTTTTTTTGTAATTCAAGATAATTAATAGTAAAAAGCTATGAAGAAGGTAGTAAAGGTTATATCGGCCATTATCGTTATCGGTATTGCTATATTTTTAGCGATTCCCAGTAATCATTATATAGTTAAAGCGCTAATTTATCAATTGCCAAATATCGATGATTATCAAATATTCGAAAATAGGACAATTTCTAAAGGAGAGCCCCAGCCATGGAGGATATCAAAAGAATACAATGTTTATAGTTTTTCTAAAGATCAGCTCAACTACTTTTCGGAATATAAAGCTGTTGCATTTATTGTATTAAAAGATACTTCAATTCTATCAGAAACATACTGGAGTGGGTATAGTAAGGAATCCTACTCAAACTCATTTTCAATGTCGAAGAGTATTGTTAGTCTATTGATAGGTTGCGCTTTGCAGGATGGATTAATAAAGAGTATTGAACAACCAGTTTCGGATTTTATTCCTGAGTACAAGGTGGGTGAGAGATCAAAAATAACGCTTAAGAATCTTTTATCGATGAGCTCAAACTTAAGCTGGGACGAATCATATAGTAGTCTTTTTTCAATTACAACTCAAGCCTACTATGGAAATGATGTAAAACGAATAGTGTTAAATCTTCATTCACTAGGTGAACCAGGAAAGTATTTTGATTATAGAGGGAGCGATCCCCAACTTCTTGCTCTTGTAATTGAAAAAGTTTCAGGTAAAACATTGTCGGAGTATGCATCAGAGAAACTTTGGAAACCGCTGGGTGCAGAGCGTGATGCCCTTTGGAATCTTGATAGCAAAGGCGGAACTGAAAAAGCATCGTGCTGCTTCAACTCCAATGCTCGTGATTTTGCTCGCTTTGGGCAGCTTGTGCTTAATAACGGAATGTGGAAAGGTGCTCAAATTATTCCGAAATGTTACTTAGATGAGGCTACCTCACCAAATCCCGAATTAATAGATAAAGAGCTCAACAAACCAAACGATAGATATGGTTATCAGTGGTGGTGCTTGAAATATAAAAATTATACCATCAAATATGCTCGTGGAATCCTCGGACAGTATATATTTGTCATTCCAGAACTGAATGCGGTTATTGTTCGATTAGGCCATAAACGCAATGATATTAAGATAGATGGACATCCTGAGGATGTTTATAGATATCTCGATTTTGGGTTCGATATAATTGAAAAAACTAAGTAGAAAACATCAAATTTCATTATGCACGAAGAAAATTACTCGTTAATGGAAAAACTTAGGGTTAAGCTTTTGGCTTTCCCCGCTGCAGAACTCTCTGTATTTGATAAGGGTAAGAAAAAACTACTCAACATATTTAGTCAAGATAAAGTTGAATACGTTAACGATAAACCCGATATTTTAATGTTCTTGACTGGTGGGTCGGAGCGTATAGCCATAAACTCAGTTCAGGAGTATAAATTTTATCTTATTCTCGCTTCGCGTGAGAATAATTCTTGGGCATCAGCAACCGAGGTTGTTGCTTGGATGAGTCAGCATAATATATCCTCAATGCTTATTAATTACGAGGATGATAATGCACTTGAGCTTATTAACGATTTTTATAGCGCGAGGAATGGTATTCGTCGCTTACATGGGCAACGCTTGGGCTTAGTTGGTAATCCTTCCGATTGGCTTGTGGCATCGGTTGTAAGCCCATTTTTAATGCAAACCCGTTTGGGTGTTGAGCAGGTTGATATTAGCTGGAACGATATAATTCTCGACGAAGTAAATCAGGTTGCCCCCGATTTTACATCGCTTTTTAATGCCGAAAATACAAGCGAACTGTTTGAGAGCGGAAAGATTTACGAAGGACTTGCATCCTTAGTCCCTTTTTACAAGTTGAATTCACTTTCGGTGGAATGTTTTTCATTAGTCAACCAATCTGGGCATACCGCTTGCCTTGCCTTATCAAAGTTAAACCTAGATGGACTTCCTGCTGGGTGCGAAGGCGATACATGTAGTGCCTTAGGTTTGATGTTTGGCTTTGAGGTTTGTGGCGTAATCCCTTGGATGGCTAATACAGCATTTATCAATGGCGATAAAGCGCTTTTTGCGCACTGTACAGCACCAGCAAACCTGTATAAAAAATTTAAGACTCAAAGTCATTACGAAACCGATAAAGGATTGGCGCTTGCGGGAGAGTTAAAAGGCGAGGAAGTTACAATATTCAGATTTGAGAGCACCTTAAACAAGGTTTTTATTACACTTGCAAAAGTTACCGATCATCCTAAATGCAAAACCGCTTGTCGAACCCAATTAGAGGTTCAGCTGAGCGCATCAGCGAAAGATTATTTTATGAATAATCCTTTTGGAAACCATCATCTAATATTGCCCGGCGACTGGATCCAGCGATTAAAACTAGCAGCAAGGCTAACAAGAATGGAAATTGTAGAATAGAAAATGAAAAGGAGCAGTTATCTGCTCCTTTTTTCATACTGTTAATATCTCTTTTTCTTTCTTTTCAAGATGTTCATCAACCTTTTTGTTGAAGTTGTCTGTTATCTTCTGAACCTTTGTTTCAGAATCTTTGGCTAGATCTTCGGCCAAGCCATTCTTTTGCAACTTCTTGATCTCCTCAATAGCATCTCTACGGGCATTGCGAATACTTACGCGAGCATTCTCACCTTCATGTTTCACCTGTTTAACCAAGTCTTTACGACGCTCTTCGGTTAGTGGAGGAACAACGATGCGAACGGTTTCGCCATTATTCTGCGGGTTAAACCCAAGGTTTGCTGCCATAATCGCTTTCTCAATAGGTTCAATCATCTTCTTCTCCCAGGGTTGAATTTGAATTGATCTTGCATCGGGACTACCAATACTTGCAACCTGAGCTAATGGGGTCATAGTGCCATAGTAATCAACCATAACTCCCGAAAGCATGTTAGGATTTGCGCGTCCAGCACGTAACACCTTTAGCTCATTTTCAAGATGTTCGATTGCCTTTTGCATTTTATCATTGGCTATATCGATACACAGAATTGCATCTTCTTCTTTCATAGTTATAAACTTAAAATTCGGGACTAAAATTATTTAATTTTTAACTAAAGTACCAATTTTTTCACCTAAAATCAGCTTTTTAAGATTTCCCGGAGTATTCATATCAAAAACCACGATAGGTAAATTATTTTCGCTACACATAGTAAATGCAGTAAGATCCATAATTTTCAATCGTTTTTCGTACGCCTCTTTAAAGGTGAT
>JBPXJX010000496.1:0-1704 GCA_051715525.1 Bacteroidales bacterium | reverse complement strand
TTGCTTAGCTGTAATCATCTCATAATAAGTAAGATCTCCGTGCTTAGGATAAGCTACATAGTAAAATATGAGCAGCGCTAACATTGGAACCATCAAACCTAAAACAAGTCCTACCCAAAATTTATCGATTTTTTGAAGCATATTTTTGATTTTGAATTGTAAAGTTCCAACCATTTAATCTTTCAACCTCTTTATAAGAGGTAATATCAATTGATATTGGAACAATTGAAATAAAGCCATTGTTTAATGCCCACTCATCGGTATCAGCGGCATCGGGTTCGTTATTATGATAGTAACCTGTAAGCCAATAGTAGTCGCGCCCGTGCGGATCCATTCTTTTATCGAACTCCTCTTTCCAAACCCCGCTATTCTGTCTGCAAATTTTAAAGCCTTTAATATCTTCGATCTTAAGCACAGGAAAATTAACATTTAGGCATGTCCCATTTGAAAGTCCTTTATCAAGAACATTTCGAACAACCTCACGTCCAAAGTGGATAGCAGCCGAAAAATCGGGGTTACTTGTATAATCTAACAGCGAAAAACCAATTGATGGGATATGGTATAAACACCCCTCAATGGCTGCAGCCATTGTACCTGAGTAAAAAACGCTAACAGAAGCGTTTGATCCATGGTTGATTCCTGAAACGATTAAATCGGGCTGTATCTTAAAGATTTGATTCATGGCTAGTTTTACACAATCAACGGGCGTACCATTAACAGAGTAAAGTTCAACATCATCATCCCTTTTCCTTCGTTTTAGCCTAAGAGGTGTTTTAATGGTTATGGCGTGTGACATTCCCGAGTTCCCCTCATCGGGGGCTACGGCAATAATTCTTCCAAATGGTTTAACCATTTCGAGGAGCGCTTCAAAGCCAGAGGCTTTATACCCATCATCGTTAGTTACTAAAATAACTGGTCTTCTTTCTTCTTTCTCCATCACAAATTCAGTTGACTTGCAAAGATATTCAAAACCAGTAATGCTACAATAGTAAAATAGCTGATTAGGCTCAAAGAGAGTTAAATAGTTTTAACAATTAGATTATTGGATTTAAAAAAAAGAAAAAGGCGGACTGTTCGTCCGCCTTAATTGGTAATTAAAGAAAGATTTAGTTCAAAACATAAGCTTCTTGCCACCAAGTTGATTCATAACCGTATTTAATCCAGCCAAATCCGCTTGTTCCCCAGCTTGTTCCCCATGAATTCATCACTTTGAACGCTCCTTTAGTGTCGTCATAACCAACAACGCAATAGCAATGGCCACCAAGTGAACTACCAGAGAATGTAGATAATACTTGATTTGCTGTTAAATACATAAATGCGTTATTTACTGGGCCAGCAACAATAACTGGGTTACCTGCAGCTAATTGAGCTTTTATAGCAGAGCTTGTGCGAGATACAGTACTATAACTAGTTATCTTATATTTTGCCGCATCTGTTTTTTGTGTTGTATTTGGGTAAGTAGAGCAGCTAACGTCAGTGTATGGCATTAATGACCATCTACAAACTCCTTGTGACTTAAGTAAACTCAACCCTGTAGTAACATAAGAACCAGATGAACAAGATCCAAGTTTAATTTGATTATAAACATACTCTGGGCTAAAAATATTAACACTAGTACTATAGGCTGCAACGTGTGTTTTGTGCCAATATATACTTCGAGCGGCATAGGTTGTACCCCAAGCAACGCATGAACCTTCGCCACCA
>JBPXJX010000495.1:0-2104 GCA_051715525.1 Bacteroidales bacterium | reverse complement strand
TAAGTACATGGAGGAGTATATGTTCCCGATTTTTAGAGGAAAAGTAAAACTTCTTGCCTCTGGGTTAGAGGGTAAAAATGCTGCTGTTCTTGGCGCTGCTGCTTTAATTTGGGAGGAGATAAAGAATTAATTAACACTTTTTGTTTTGAAAATTCTAACTTTTGAAACTAACTTTAAACCCCACTTAAAAATTTAAGATATGTTCGATAGCAAAGTTTATTCTGAAAGAAGATTAAAGCTTAGGAAAAAAATCCGCTCGGGTATTGTTCTTATTCTTGGAAATAACGAGGCTCCTATGAACTACCCAGCCAATACTTACCATTTCCGTCAGGATAGTAACTTCCTCTATTTCTTTGGGCTCGATTTACCAGGGTTTGCTGGTGTTATAGATATTGAGGATGGAAAAGATTGTATTTATGGTAATAATGTTGATATCGATGATATTATATGGATGGGACCACAGCCAACTGTTAGCGAGCTAGCTGCGAAGGCGGGCGTTTTGTGTACACATCCACTGAAAGATCTAGCATCAACTCTACAAAGAGCCATTAACCAAGGTCGTAAAATACATTTCACGCCACCTTACCGTGCCGAGAATATCATTACCCTTGAGCGTTTGCTAGGTATTCACCCATCTTTAGTTCAAAAGTACGCTTCAAAGGAGCTTATTAATGCAATTGTATCTCTCCGCTCAATTAAGGAGGCTTGCGAGATAGAGGAGATTGAAAAAGCTTGCGATATTGGGTACGTTATGCACACCACCGCCATGAAAATGGCAAAGGTTGGCGAAACTGAAAGGAAAATTGCCGGAACAATGGAAGGTGTTGCGAGCCAATTAGGCCTATTCCCTTCATTCCCAATCATCCTATCACAGAACGGAGAAACCTTACATAACCACGATCATTCACAAATTCTTAAAGAGGGTCGTTTACTCCTTTGCGATGCTGGAGCTGAGGCCGTTAGCCACTACGCATCTGATTTTACTAGAACTATCCCTGTTGGTGGAAAATTCACACAGCGCCAAAAGGAAATCTATAATATCGTTTTAGCAGCAAACAACAAAGCTATTGAGATTGCAAAACCAGGTATTCCTTACATTCAGGTACACCTCGAGGCTGCAAAGGTTATTGCTGCTGGTTTAAAAGAGCTTGGTTTGATGAAAGGCGATGTTAACGAGGCTGTTGCCAATGGTGCACATGCACTATTTATGCCTCATGGTCTTGGCCATATGATGGGAATTGATGTTCACGATATGGAGGATCTTGGCGAAAATAACGTTGGCTACGACGATGAGATTTCACGCTCCGACCAATTTGGTACCGCTTACGTTCGCCTCGGACGACGTTTACAGGAAGGTTTCGTTGTTACCGTAGAGCCAGGTATTTACTTTATTCCTGCCCTTTTAGAGAAGTGGAAAACCGAAATGATTAACTCCTCATTTATCAACTTCGATAAGGTTGCCGAGTACATTGGTTTTGGCGGCATAAGGCTTGAAGATGATATCCTTGTAACCGCAAAAGGTTGCAGATTGCTTGGCTCAAAACGAATTCCAATTACCGTTGATGAGGTTGAGAAAACAGTGCTTGGGTAAAAAAACTACACTATATAGAAAAAGGGCTTGTTGTACAAGCCCTTTTTAATTTTAGAACATCCCTTGTTAGCGCTCATCTCCAGATGAGTGCTATGGTTACAACTCATCCGTAAACAAAAAACGCACGCGTCTGGAAGACGCGCGCGAACGGGCTATCAAAATCTAGTTTAGTTTCAATATATTGATGATACTCTCATCGAACGGCTTTTCCGATTCAATCAGGATAAAATAAAAACCCGCATAACTCTTATAAACCATCGCTAAACAAAATAGATCGGACTTGTAATCAAAAAGAATTAGGTGCTTTCTATTTTCATTCATTAACGATAATTTTTTGACCCTACCATAAAAGCCTTTGTAATTTTTAGCTTCAAAGGTTTTTTCAATTATTGCTTCTTCATCCAAGTTTATATCCATGTCATATTTGAAAAAAGGCCCAAAACTAACCATAATTTCAGGGTTACCTTTTTTATTCAGTATTTCTCCTGAACTGAATTTGACATCACTAAGATA
>JBPXJX010000494.1:0-1087 GCA_051715525.1 Bacteroidales bacterium | reverse complement strand
TAAATATTATCAGAAGGTATTGAGATTGAGTTATCGTGGGATGATGAAATATTGAGTTTTGCACGTATTGTTGAACTTTGCGGAAATATACCTATTCCTCCTTATTTAAATAGGGATGCTGAAGAGGATGATTCTCTTCGTTATCAGACCATTTATGCAAAACCTGAAGGCTCTGTAGCTGCGCCAACTGCAGGGTTGCATTTTACTGAAAAAGTTTTCGACTCTCTTAAGAGCAAAAATATTGATATAGAATACGTTACTCTTCATGTAGGTGCTGGTACATTTAAGCCTGTAAAAGCTGAGAGCATTGTTGAGCATGAGATGCATACAGAACACTTTATTATTAAGAGAAGTACGCTTGAAAAGGTTATAAAGCATGAGGGTAAGCGCGTTGTAGTTGGAACAACATCCTTAAGAACACTTGAAAGTATCTACTGGCTGGGTGTTAAAGCAAAACATGACTTATTGAATGATCAACTTGTTATAAACCAATGGGAACCATATTTATTACCTCAGGATATCAGCGTTAATGATGCATTCAACGCACTTTACGACTATACTATTAGTAAAGGAGTTGATTTCCTTTCGGCTTCTACACAGATACTTATAGTCCCTGGATACAAGGTAAGAATGGCAGATATGCTTATTACTAATTTCCATCAGCCAAAATCGACTTTACTACTTCTTGTAGCCGCCTTTATTGGTGATGATTGGAAAAAGGTTTACGACTATGCCCTATCGAATAATTTTAGGTTTTTGAGCTATGGCGATAGTTCTTTGTTGATTAGAAAAGAATAACTTTAATAATAGGATAAATAATTACATTAATGCCTGATAATAAAAATATTAGCAAATTCTTACCAACATCAAAGAAAGAGATGGATGCTTTGGGTTGGGATCAGGCGGATGTAATTCTGTTTACTGGTGATGCATACATCGATCACCCATCGTTTGGGGCGGCTGTTATTGGACGAGTACTAGAGGGTATTGGATTACGCGTTGCCATTGTTCCTCAGCCTAACTGGCGTGATGACTTGAGGGACTTTAAAAAATTAGGCGCTCCTCGCCTTTTCTTTGGTGTTACCTC